>JADDPV010000003.1:0-6435 GCA_016781705.1 Rubrobacter sp. | reverse complement strand
CTGGACCGAGAACGCATGGGACGCGGCTCGAACGTGGAGGGCCCGACGATCGTCGAGTTCAAAGAATCCACCTGCGTCGTCAACCCGGGCTGGCGGGGCGTCGTGGACAACGTCGGAACCCTGGTATTGGAGAAGAGATGAGCAACGGACGACTGGACCCCGTGACCCTCTCGGTTTTGGCGAGCGCGCTCGCGGGCATCGCCGAGGAGATGGGGGCGGTCCTTATCCGGGGCGCCTACTCCTCGAACATAAAGGAGCGGCGCGACTGCTCGACGGCGCTCTTCGACGCGCGGGGCAGGATGGTCGCCCAGGCCGAGCACATCCCCGTCCACCTCGGCGCCATGCCGGAGGCGGTCGCCGCGATCATGCGCCGCAACCCAGAGCCGGGGGACGTCTTCGCCATCAACGATCCCTACTCTGGGGGGACGCACCTGCCGGACATAACGCTCGTCTCGCCGCTCGCTTGGGAAGGTCGGATCATAGGCTACGCTGTGACCCGCGCGCATCACTCGGACGTCGGCGGGATGCGCCCGGGCTCCATGCCGAGCGACTCGCGGGAGGTCTATCAGGAGGGCATCATAATCCCGCCGGTCCGGCTGGTCAGGAGCGGGGAGTACGTGGACGACGTGCTCGACCTCCTCCTGGCCAACGTCCGTACGCCCGCGATCCGGCGGGGGGATTTGAGGGCGCAGATAGCGGGCAACCGGATCGCCGAGGAGCGCATCGGGGAGCTGATCGAACGCCGCGGCGAAGAGATCGTGCTCGCCGCCTTCGACGAGGTCATCTCCTATACCGAACGGCGGACCCGCGAGGCCATTCGGGACCTGCCGGACGGCGAGTACTCCGCCGAGGACTTCCTCGAGGGCGACGGGACGATGGACGAGGATATCCCGGTCCGGGCGAAGGTCGCCATAAGAGGTGACTCCATAACGATAGACTTCACCGGCACGGCCGAGGCGGTTCCCGGCAACGTGAACTGCCCCTTGCCGGTGACGCGCTCGGCGTGCTACTTCGCCCTGCGTGTCCTCTTGCCCAAGGACATACCGGCCAACGCCGGTACCTACGCCCCGCTAGAGATAAAGGCCCCGAAGGGCAGCCTGGTGAACGCAAAAAGCCCCTCGGCCGTCGTAGCCGGCAACGTCGAGACCAGCAACCGCATTGCCGACACCGTACTCGCCGCCTTCTCCGGGGCCGCGGATCTTCCGGCGCATGGCCAGGGGACGATGAACAACACCATCATCGGCGGTCCGGGTTGGACCTACTACGAAACCATAGGCGGCGGCCAGGGCGCGAGCAGCAAAGGTCCCGGGCCTTCCGGCGTCCACGTTAGCATGAGCAACACCCTGAACACCCCCACCGAGGCCTTTGAGCTCGAGTACCCGATGCGCGTCGAGCGCTACGAGCTAGTCTACGGCTCAGGGGGCGAGGGCGAGCACCGGGGCGGCGACGGCATCGTCCGCTCCGTCCGTGTGCTCGAGCCCGCGAGCCTCTCGCTACTGAGCGACCGCCGCCGCCACCCGCCACAGGGCATGAGTGGCGGCGAGCCCGGGAAGGTGGGCGAGAACCTCCTCAACGGGAGGAAGTTGCCGCCGAAGGTGAGCCGGGAGCTAAGAGAGGGCGACGTGGTGACGGTCAAGACGCCGGGCGGCGGTGGGTACGGGCGGGCCGTGGAAGAGTAAGCCCGAGAGGGTTCCCCATACGGGTTCCGTCCGGAGGGTCTCAAGCCGCGAGGCGTAGTTCACTATGGTGCTATTGTCGGAGCCACGTGCAATTTTGAGGCCTCACGCCCCTGCCCCCGGTCCCAAAACGCGTCTACTCGGGGGGGGAGTTACGGAGACTGTCACCAGCCGCAATCTACCCGGGCCGCCTGACGTCACCGAGCGGCAGGCGCTTCTCCATGTCCAACTCGAACCTGCCGTAGGGGTTGACGTGTCCGTAGATGAGCGGGGTTAGGCCCCTGAGATCGTCGGCGGTGAGGCGGCCGGACCACTCGGGAGTCGAGAGGACCTCCTGGATCATCAGCGTGTTGACGTATACAAGCGAGAGTTGCAAAAGGTGCAGCGAGAGCACCGAGACCTCCTGCTCCTCTAGAGCAGTCTGCAAAGAGGCTGCAAAGCTGCGAGCCTCGGGTTCATGAACGCGTACTCGAAGGATTTCAGGCTGAAGGTGCTCGCCGCCGTGGAGCGTGGCGTCCCAAGGAGGGAGATCGCGGGACTACTGGGCATCTCGCCCTCGACCATCTCCCGCTACGTCGCGCTGAGGGCTTCCGGCAGGGATCTAGCCCCGAAACCCTCCGTGGGCCGCAAGGCGAAGATCAGCGGCGACCCCGCCCTCGAGAGAGCCCTGTGGGAGCAGCTAGAAGCTAACGACACCGCCACCCTGCAAGAGCATCGCGAGATGTTCGAGGAGGAGCGCGGGGTCTCGGTCTCCGTGGCGACGATGAGCCGCGCGGTGCGCAAGAAGCTCGGGTGGACTTTCAAAAAAGATCGATGGCTTCCTCCGAGCGCGACGAGCGAAGAAGGGGTGCTTGCCGGGAGTACGTGAGGGGCGTCGCCGCCGAGAGGTTCGTCTTCGTGGACGAGTGCTCGACGAACGTCGCGCTCCCGCCGATCTACGCCAGGGCGCCGAAGGGGGAGCGGGCGCGCGGCAAGGCGCCGAGGAACTGGGGCAAGAACGTCTCCCTGGTCTGCGCGATCGACTCGGAAGGCGTGAAACCCTCGATGAGCGTGGAGGGGGCGGTGGACTCCGAGGCGTTCGAGACCTACTACGTCGAGCGCTTCCTGGCCCCGCACCTGGATTGCGGGCAGATAGTGGTGATGGACAACCTCTCGGTGCACAAGAGCAAGAAGGTCGAGCGGCTCATCGAGGGCGCCGGGTGTGGGCTCCTGTTCCTGCCGCCTTACTCGCCGGACATGAACCCCATAGAGGAGGCCTTCTCCAAGGTGAAGGGAGTCCTCAGGAAGGCCGCGGCCCGGAGCAGGGAGGCACTCGTGGAAGCGACGGGACGGGCCCTCGACGCGATCACCCCGGAAGACATCCACGGCTTCTACGCCGACTGCGGCTACCGCCTACCTTTGCAGTCGTTTTGAGAACCGCTCTAGGTACGAGCCGGGGCCTTCGGGTACCCCGGTTTTTCGACCGTAACCGAACCGTTCCCCGGGCGTAGCCGTTTCGTAACCGATGTTCCTCATAGTTCACATCGCGAGCATCCGGAGAGGCCGGGCGCGGGGAGCGGGAGGAGCGGGACTCATGGGGCGGACGGTCAAGATCTTGGTTGCGGTGGCGCTGATGATGGCCCTGACGGCGACGGTGGCGGCCGCGGCCGTCAGGTACGGCACGAACGGCCCCGACAACCTCCAAGGCACCTCCTACGGGGATGCCCTCTACGGCTACGGGGGCGCCGACCGGATCTCCGGAGGCTCCGGCGACGACCTGATCCGGGGCGACTCGGGCAACGACGACCCCGGCTTCGAGGTCGGCCCCTACGCCAAGGGCCTCTACGGCGGATACGGCAACGACGCCGTCTACGGCGACGGGGGCAACGACCTCATCGTGGGCGGCGCAGGCGGCGACCTCATAAACGGCGGGGCGGGCGACGACCAGATCGGCCCCCCGGGGACGGCTCCTACGACAAGATCTACTGCGGCGACGGGTACGACTTCGTGGAGGCCGGCTACGGGGACTACGTGGCCCCCGACTGCGAGAAGGTGAACCGCTACTAGTACCACCGGCGACGAGCGAAACAGGGCGGGCCGGGGTCCTAATCGGGGTCCCGGCCCTTTTCGTACCCGAGACGTACCGAGCATTGCGCGCCCTTGCCGTGGCTAGAAAGCCGAGGACGAGAAACGACAAACCGCGAGGAGGTCGGGATATGAGCGAGGAGAAGCCCAGAACCCCCAGAGACGAGGCCTCCGATCCGGAAAGGGCGCCGACCCCGGGCGACGAGGTGGAGCCGGGCACGCAGGGGGCGGCCGAAACCGTCTGCGACGTGTGTGGCGGCAATGGGCGCCTGGAAAACGGCGAGGGGTGCTCCAACTGCAACGGCACGGGCGTCGTCATAAAGGCCGTCGGCGGCGGGGGCTAAAGTTTTCGGGATCACCGCTACACCACTGGGCCGGGTCCTTTCGGGGCCCGGCTTTCTCGCGTAGTGTCGTTTGCGGCGAGCGCTTACGCGGGTAAGAGGGGACGTCGAGCGAACGACGAAGAGGAGGAGCAACCGAATGACGGACAAGCCCCAGCAGGAGCAGAATACCGAGTCGGCGATAAAGGTCCGCCAGGTCACGGACGTACACGCCAACTGGAGCAGCCAGGGACCCTTGGAGAACGGCAAGTTCTCCTACCAGCTTATCCTGGACAACGGCGCGGAAGAGGCTCTGGTCATGCCGACCGCTTCCGACGCGAAGGTTTTGAGGGACTTCTTCGACGACGCCGACAGCGTCTTCTGGGACACGGAGAGAGAGGTCCTCATCTTCGGCAAGATCCAGTAGCCTGAGATAGTCGCTTTATCCGGGCCGGGTCCTTCTTCGGGGCCCGGCTTTCTCGTGCCCGCGAAAGCAAGACCCGTTGCCGAACCGTTATCTTCCCTTCACCTCCCTGCAACCTCGCCCTGCTACGGTAGTAAGCATCGGGCCGGCACCCATTACCCCCTCCTGAAAGCCCGGCCCGCATCTCCTTCGGCGGCGTTACGAGTTGCATATGCCGATTGTTCTCTTGCCGAGAAGATGGAATTCTTGACACTCCGGTTAAGCATCCTCTCCGCGTTACAAGCCCCCTCAAACGATCCTTCCCCCTCCCCCGTTCCGGCGAAGGTTTGCCGCGTCCCCCTGGAAGGGCTCGCAGGTGGGGCGTTCCTGGCTTACCCGAGCGGATGCGGGGCGTCGGCGAGGTGCGAAAGGCCACAATGAAGGCCACAATCCCCATTGGGGCTCCGGTGTGGCTACGCCGTGGTCCTGTTGTGGCTGCGCCCGTGTGCCCTAACCCCCGAGCCACCTGAGCCACCACGGCCGCCGGGCTGCCTGGGATCATCCCCGACAACGCATGGCGGGCAGTACGCCTCGAGGTCCTCGCGTAGCCGACTCCCCCAGCTCTCGAATCGGACCCCTGCTCGAACTCCTACGACGACGACGCTTGGAGTTGGCTTCTCCCGTCCTCCGTGACCGAGATCCCCCCGAGGGCCAGCCTTTCCGCGCTCACCGTTCGGGCGCCTCCGACGGTCTTGGCGTAGCCCGCCTCTTGGAGGTCGCGCACCAGCCCCACGATCTCCTCCCTATCCGCCTCCTTGCCCACGAAGTCGAGGCCAAGACTCTGCGCGCATCGGTACACGGACGCGACGCCGGCCATATCGGCGCGCGCCGCCTCGTCGAGGACCTTCAGGAACCGCGTGTGACGCTCCCCAACCCTGCTTTCCCCATCGGACTGACCTCCTCCTCCTTCCTCCTCGTTCCCGAAGTTTATCCTCCGAACCACCCAACCCACCATGGGCGCCTCCTCGCCGTCCCCTCCGGCTCCCGTGTGGCCGTCCGAGGGCCTACCGCGTCCGTCCGGGCCCCTGCGCATGGCGGGGCGGAGTAAAATGGCGCCGTCCGAAGCACGACGAAAAAGGGGCGGCCGTGGAAGACAAGTCCGGGCGCAGAATGTTGCCGGAAGAGGTGGCGGCTTTCGAGGCCGCCGGGGAAGACCCGTCGAAGCTGTCCGATGTCGAAATGATGCGCCGTCTGAGGGAGTTGAGGCCGGAAGCGTACGCCAACATCGACCCCGACGCGATGCTAACTGTGCAGAAAGAGGTCGACGACGAGGCGGCCCAAAAAGAGGGGCGGGCGTCGGGTGAGAAACCCACCCGTGACGCGTAGATGCCCGATCCTGAGGCCGAAGACGTAGCGCCGAGAGGCCCTGCGGCTCCCCTCGTCGGGGTGTAGGTCAGCGGGCTTTCGTCGACCCTGGGAAGCGGAAGGTTCGTCCACCGCCACAAGAGGCGACGGGTTTCTCCCTCGCCCAGGATCGGCTGCTACCCGGGAGCCAGCGCCGTCGAGAGCAGCCACAAGAGGCCCGCAGCAATTAGGCCCCACGGGTTCGTGACACGCTCTTTATGGGGGCGCGCGAGAACAACCGTCGATCGGGCTCGGGGGTGTCTCCCCGCTGCAGAGTGGGGTGTTCGGCTTGTAAAGCCCGTGTGACCACGACGTATCGTGCGGGGTAAAGGGTGCCGAGAACAAGCAGCGAGGCGACGACACATGCCAATTATGGCCTTGCCCATCCGTCTCGGCGCTCTTTGCAAGGGTGGCTCGGCGGAGCACGAAGGAGGGATGCGAAGCGTTGAACATCCTGTCAATACAGTCCTCGGTCGCCTACGGCCACGTCGGAAACAGCGCCGCCGTCTTCCCGCTTCAGCGGCTGGGGTTCTCGGTCTGGCCCGTGAACACGGTCCACTTCAGCAAC
>JADDPV010000064.1 GCA_016781705.1 Rubrobacter sp. | reverse complement strand
TCCGTCAGACAGGCCCTAGCTCGACTTCGCCGTCCGCGACACCCGCGTGCTGGCCCGCGCCGCCGTCACGCTGGTGGGCGAAAAAGGGGCCACGCCTGGGCCGCTCGCCGAGGCGCTCTTGGAGCTCGCCCTCGCGGTGGAGGCCCTGGCCGGGTACCTGGAGAAGCCGGATCGCTCGATGCCCGCCTCTTCGCGCTCGGGGCCACCGAGGAGGCGACGTCGGTGCTTAAGGCGAGCCACGACCTGGAGACCAGCGTGCTCGTCGGGCAGATCCGCTCGACGGCCCTCGACCTGCTGCAAGCCGCCGGCATGGATCCGGTCGAAGCCCTCGAGGCGCTTCGGGAAGCCTCGCGCCGGTCCTCAAGGGAAGAGCCGGCTCCCACTTCCGATAAAGCGAGAGAACAAAGGCTCAACCACGTGCCGAATGGGTGAACTGGGAAGCGTCGCCCGTCGTCCGAGTAGAGATCATTAGCATGTCGCGGTGGCACTCACCCGCGAATGAAGCAACGGCCGGATCGAGAGGCAGCCTATACGCTGCGGTCGCCTGAGGACACCGTAGCGTGCTCGCTCTCCAATATGCCCAACATCTCCCGGGCCGTGTCCTCGTCCGTGATCAGAACGTTGAGCAACCCCGCGCGCGCAGCACCGATGTTCGGTCGCACCTTGTGCCTTCCGCCGCTGACGCAGATCCTGTTGGGAATGCCTTTTATGTCCTCGAAACCTATGGCTATCATACGCTCGTTCATCCGAAGCCGAACCGAGGAGCCGTCGTACGAGAAGTAGGAGCCACAGATGTCGCCGACCGCTCCCTGCCCACGGATGTAGTCCAGATCGGCATCGTCGAGGTAACCGGTGCGATATTGCCCCGAGGTCCGGTCTATAGCGCCAACCGACACGACCATAGTATCCGCGCCCCGAGCCACCTCCAAAGTCTTCCTAATATATGGGTCACGCAACAGACCGTCGCGCACGGCGACGTCGGCCACGAGCATGGGGGCGTGCAGGTAGTGCGCTTTCGCCCCCAAGGCATCGGCGAGGCGCGCGGTGATGGATACCCCGTCGAGCTCTGCTATGGACCCGCCTATGCTGCCCATCATCTGGACCGCGGTAACATTGCTCTTCTCCTGCAGGTACCTGGCGCTCACGACGTGGTAGACGGTGCTACTCCAGCTCGCCCCCACCACGCTGCCATCGGCGACGTTCTCTTGCAGGTAGCGTGCGCCGAGCGCGCCCAACCTGCCGACCGCATCGGAGCGCCCGGAAGCAGCGTCGGTACCCGCCCGCTTCGGGGCGGCCAGGACGAGGCATTCGCGCAGACCCAGACGCGCCTTGAGCTCGTCCTGCAGATCCGTAGCGAGCACTAACGGCAAGTGGATCCGTATCTCGACCAGGCCGCTGGATCGCGCCTCCCTGAGCATCCGCGACACCTTCGAGCGCGAGACCCCGATGCGCTCGGCTATGTGCTGCTGGGTGAGGTTCTTGACGTAGTACAGGTGTGCCACCTCGGCCAGCACCAATAACCCGCTCTCCGACGGATCGTTCCGGTGACGACGCTGCTCTGCCAAATCGACATCCTCCCGCGAAAGCCGCTTCGATTATGCCACGGGGCCGACATCCGGGCACTCCGATCCGTGCTTCCCCGTACCCTCGAACCGCAAGACACGCCTCCGTCTTGCACAAATGATCATCAAGATGCTCACTTGACGCGAAGAATCGGTAGCAGTATGCTGGGGCCGATAAGGAGCCGTACCAGCACCGTGCGAGGAGATGGTGGGGTACGGAGATCGTGGGGTGAGGGCCGTGGATAGTCGACGGCGACCGGAACGAGGCAGTTCGCGAGGATCGCGTGCTTCTGTAGAAATTGGGGCGATGAGCGATGGGCTCGCCGGGCTGCGGCCGGCCGGTGGCGAGCGTGCCGCGAGTCGCCTCGATAATCGCGTCCCCGATAGCGCGTTCGCCTGGGCCGACGGAGCTGCCGTTGAGCGGAGAACCTCACTGACCAACCGCACCAGGGTGGGCCAGGAGCACTTCGCGCCCGGTTCGCGGAGATCGGGGAGGTATATGCGTTGGTCACCGATGGCGGGATCGAGGAAGAGGCCGCGCGCGAGCTAGAGGCAGCCGGATTGGAGGTGGTGCACGCATGATCTCGACCCTCACGTCGAACCCGAGCCTGGACCTGACCTACGAGCTCTCCGCCCCGCTCGCGCGGGCCAAGCCCGCCGACCTTGATCGGGACGCCGTACAGGTTCAAGATACTATTGACACGAAAAAGCGATTGAAGGGAGAGTAAGCCGGATGAGCCAGACCATCGACGACATCACGAACGCGAACCGGCCGGTAAGAAGACCGGCCTCGAAACCCTCTCCGAGCCCTCTGTGATCCTGGCCCTCAACCTGGCCCCCTCCGACACGGCTCGCATCCCCAAGGGGATGGCCCTGGCCTTCGTCATCTCCGAGGGCTCGCGGACCTCCCACTGGACGCCGTGGAGTTGCGCGCCGCCAAGAAGATCCTCGATGAGTGCCGCGAAGAGTTGAGGAACGAGGGGGCGCAATACGGGGAGGTCGAGGTTGGGGTGATGGTCGAGACGCCAGCGGCGGCGGTGCGGGCCCAGGACATCGCCCCCAAGGTCTCGTTCTTCTCTATCGGGACCAACGACTTGGTCCAGTACACGCTGGCCGCGGACAGGGGCAACGAGCGCCTCACCCGCCTGCAAAGCGCCGACCACCCGGCGGTGCTGGACCTTATAGGGAAGACCTGCGAGGCGGCGCGGGAGGCGGGGATCTGGGTCGGGGTGTGCGGGGAGACGGCCGGGGAGCCCGCAATGATCCCCAAGCTGGTCGGGCTGGGCGTCACCGAGTTGAGCATGAGTGTTCCCTTCATACCGAGGGCAAAGAAGATCGTCTCCGAGTTGTAGGGATTGGACGCCACGTGAGGGCCCGTAACGGGGCCTTCGCGGGGCGCTAAGTAAAGGCACAGGAGGAGAGCATGAAGGCGCCAGAAGAAGACCGCCGGACGAGCAGCGAGGCCGCAGAGGCGGGTGCGAGGTTCGTGTACGGTTTCGCGGAGGACCCGGGGACGGAAGACCTCCTGGCCCTGTACGGGGGGAAGGGCACGGGGCTCATGCGGATGCGCCAACTCGGCCTCCCGGTACCCGAAGGCTTCATCATAACGACGGAGGCTTGCGGTTCCTACATAAGCTCCGGTGAGTTGCCCGAGGGCTTGATGGCCGAGGTCAAGGACCACCTAAGGCGCCTGGAAGAGGCCGCGGGCCGGGGGTTCGGGGACCCCGAGAACCCGCTGCTGGTCTCGGTAAGGAGCGGGGCCCCGATCTCCATGCCGGGGATGATGGACACCGTCCTGAACCTGGGCCTCAACGACGCCACCGTCCGGGGCTTGGCCGAGAGCACCGGGAACGAACGCTTCGCCCAGGACTCCCACCGGCGCTTTATACAGGCGTTCGGGGAGATAGTCTTGAAGGTGCCCGGGCATCTCTTCGAGGGGGCCATCGAGGAGATGAAAGGCGAGCGGGGTGTTCAGGCGGACACGGAGCTTACGGCGCAGGACCTCGAGGAGCTCGTGGGACGGTTCAAGGACATCGTTGCCCGGGAGGCCAGGGTGGGGTTCCCGGATGATCCCGACAAACAGCTCGAGCTGGCGATAAGGGCGGTCTTCGACTCGTGGATGGGGGAGCGGGCCGCGGCGTACCGCAGGGAGTACGGCATCCCGGAGTCTCTGGGGACGGCCGTCACGGTGCAGCGGATGGTCTTTGGGAACATGGGGGAGACCTCGGCGACCGGGGTGGCGTTCACCCGCAACCCGGCCACGGGGGAGCGGGGCATCTACGGCGAGTTCCTGCTCAACGCCCAGGGCGAGGACGTGGTCGCGGGCATCCGCACGCCCAGGCCGCTCGCGGAGATGGAAGAGGTCTTGCCCGCCGCCTACCGGCAGTTCCTCGAGACCGCGGAGCGGTTAGAGCGCGAGAACCGGGACATGCAGGACATGGAGTTCACGGTAGAGCGCGACAGGCTGTACATGCTCCAGACCAGGAGCGGCAAGCGCACGGCGGCGGCGGCTTTGAGGATCGCGCGCGATATGGCCGAGGAGGGCCTCATCTCCCACGAGGAGGCCGTTCTGCGCGTCGAGCCCGCGGTGCTGGAACAACTCCTCCACCCCCGCGTGGACCCGGAGGCCGACCTCGAAGTCCTGGCGCACGGCCTCCCGGCCTCGCCGGGGGCGGCCACGGGGAAGATAGTCCTCACCGCGGAGGAGGCCAGGGAGCGGGCCGACGCCGGGGAGGCGGTGCTCCTGGTACGCCGGGAGACCAACCCGGACGACATCGAGGGCATGTTCGCGGCCGAGGGCGTGCTGACGGCTTTGGGGGGCATGACCAGCCACGCGGCGGTCGTCGCCCGCGGGATGGGCAAGCCCGCCGTGACCGGGTGCGGCGCCCTCAAGATAGACCCCATGGGGGACGAGATCAGCCTGGACGGCACGACGTTCAAGCCCGGCGACGTCCTCACCATAGACGGGGCGGACGGTAGCGTCATCCGGGGCCCCGTGCCGCTGGTCGCGCCCGAGCCGAGCGAGGACTTCGAAGCTTTGCTCCGGTGGGCCGACGAGGCGCGCGCCCTCGGGGTGAGGGCCAACGCCGATACGCCCGAGGACGCCCGGCGGGCCAGGGAGCTCGGGGCGCAGGGCATCGGGCTGTGCCGCACGGAGCACATGTTCATGGAGGGCGAGCGGCTCCGCATCATGCGCGAGATGATCCTCTCGGAGGGCGTCGAGGCGCTGCGCGAGGCCCTGGTCCTGCTGGAGCCCATGCAGCGCGAGGACTTCGAGGGGATCTTCCAGGCCATGGACGGGCTGCCGGTCACCGTGCGCCTCCTGGACCCGCCGCTGCACGAGTTCCTCCCCGAACCCAAGGTCCTGACGAAGGAGATAGCCGCCCGCGAGGCGCGGGGAGAGAGCGCCGAAGAGCAGAGACGGCAGCTGCGGGTGGCGGAGAGCCTCGAGGAGAGGAACCCGATGCTGGGGCTGCGGGGTTGCAGGCTCGGGCTCCTGCGCCCCGAGGTCTATCTGATGCAGGCACGCGCCATAGCACAGGCTATAAAAGCCGTTAGAGAGGCCGGGGGCGAGCCGGTGGTCGAGATAATGATCCCGCTAGTCGGCTTCGCCTCCGAGCTGGAGAGGATGCGGACCCTGATCCTGGCGGAGCTCGCCGAGGAAAAGGTGCCCATCGGGACCATGATAGAGCTTCCGCGGGCGTGCGCGGTGGCCGAGGAGATAGCGCGCGTGGCCGACTTCTTCTCCTTCGGGACCAACGACCTCACCCAGATGGTCTGCGGCATAAGCCGCGACGACGCCGAGGAAAAGTTCCTCTCCGACTACCTTAGGAGCGGCATCCTGCGCGAGAACCCCTTCGAGACGCTCGACCAGGACGGCGTCGGCGAGCTGGTCCACATGGCCCGCGAGCGGGGCCGAAAGACGAACCCGAACCTCAAGCTCGGCGTCTGTGGGGAGCACGGCGGCGACCCCAAGAGCGTCGCCTTCTTCCACGAAGCGGGCCTCGATTACGTCTCCTGCTCGCCCTTCCGCGTCCCCGGCGCGCGGCTCGCCGCCGCGCAGGCCGCCCTGAAGGGGCAGTCAACCACGAGGCAACCGGCGTGAGCGTCGAGGTGCGTCCAACCGGCCAGGGTTCGCCGGTACGGGGAGCTGTCGGGACCCCGGTGAAGGAGCATTCGGGGGAGGATCCGTCGTGCTGATGGAAGGAGTGAAGACGATCAGGAACCATCTCGGATGGCTTTCGCGCACCCCGCCTTCGCTCTCAAAGGCCTCGACGTATACGATTCCATTTGGGCAGAGATGTGGTCGGGAAGATAGAGCGGTTACTCGAGGAGCTATCGTGATATCGGCTGTGATCTTCGATCTGGACGGCACCCTGTTGGAGACGGAGGAACTCAAAGCCCTCTCCTACGCCCGCGCCGCCGTCGAGCTTCGGCCCGAGCATGTCCGCGAGGCAGACGTGCTCGCGGCCTTCGGAGACCTTGTGGGCCGCTCGCGTGAGGAGGTCGCCAGCGCCTTGATGCGGCGCTTCGGGTTGGAGGAGGTAGCCCGGGAGCGCATGCACGAGTTCGAGGCCGACGAGCCGTGGCAGGCCTTCGCGGGGGTCCGGCTCCGGATCTACGAGGGATTGCTCGACGACCCCGACCTGCTCCTGAAGCAGCGGTACCCGTACAACATCGAGCTGCTGCACGAGCTGCGGCGCCAAGGTTATCCGACAGCGCTGACGACGATGTCCCACCGCCACCACGTGCGGCGCGTGCTCTCCGTGCTCGGCCTCTCGGACGCCTTCGCCGTGGTCGCGACCAGGGACGATGTCCGGCGTGGCAAGCCCGACCCGGAGATAGATTTGCTTGTGGCGAAAAAGATGGGCGTGCCGCCGGAGGAGTTCCTGGTGATCGAGGACTCGCCCGCCGGCGTCAAGGCAGCGCTGGCGGCCGGGATGGTGGTCGTCGCCGTCGCTACCACCCTCACCCGCCGGGGGCTCCGCGAGTCGGGCGTTCTGGACGCCCAATGGGTGGTGGAGGATCCCCGGACGCTGCCCGCCGTGGTACGCCGGCGGATAGAGGCGGCCAGAGGAAAACGTGAGAAGGGGTAGCTACCGGGAGCTCCTGGAGTCCTGGATCCGGCCCGCCCTCGTAATAGGGTTCTTCGTGTACTTCCGGGTGCCGGAGACGAAGGGACGGACGCTGGAGTAGATAGAGGCGGACTTCCGGGGCACGACGGTAGGGTCCAGTCGCGTGCGTTAGCCAGAAAGGAGGAAGGTATGGTGCCTGGTTTTCGGGGCGCGATCTTCGACGTGGACGGTGTGCTGGTGGACTCACCCCATGAGCAGGCGTGGCGCGAGGGCCTGAAGCAGCTCATGGAGGGCGACTGGAGCGACATCCGCGGACAGACCTCCTGGTCGCCGGAGGCGTTTACGCCGCAGGTGTACCACAGGGAGATGAGCGGCAAGCCGCGCTTCAAGGGCGCCCAGGCGGCGCTGGAGTACTTCAACGTGCCCGACGCCGAGCGGCGCGCCCGGGAGTATGGTGACCGCAAGCAGGAGATGATAGTCGAGCTGATCGAGGCCAAGGAGTTCAAGGAGTACCCGGACGCCCTGCGCTTCGTCATGGCGGTCAAGGACGCCGGCATCCTCATAGCGGCGGCCTCCTCGTCCAAGAACGCGGGCGCCTTCCTGAGGCTCGTCCGGCTCGACGAGTTCGCCGATAAGGAGGGGCTGAGCTACGACTTCCTGCGGCCCGGCTACACGCTGCTGGACATCCTCGACGCCGACGTGAGCGGGCGCGACTTCGGGCAGGGCAAGCCCGCCCCGGACATCTTCCTCGCCGCCGCCGAGGAGGCCGGGCTCCCGCCGGCGGAGTGCTTCGTCGTGGAGGATGCCACCAACGGCATACAGGCGGCCAAGGCGGGCGAGATGGCGGCCTTGGGCATCGCGCGCGCCGACGACCAGGAGGCGCTGGCCGAGGCGGAAGCGGACTTGGTGGTGACGAGCCTCGACGACGTGTCTCTGGACGCGCTCGCCGAGGGGCGCCTGGAGCGGGCGAGCGTCCGTTGACCTCGGGCGATTTTGGTCCGAGACCCGCGGTCCGGGTTGCGATGGTAGATTAAGTACCTCCAAGCTAATACTGAAGGTCCGCAGCTGCCAGCAAGTGTAAGGCGCGTTCGGGAGGCCTGCCTAAGAGTTCGGCCAAAGAGTCCTAGAAGTGACACGGCGTTATCGCAAAAACATCTTGGATGTACTT
>JADDPV010000085.1 GCA_016781705.1 Rubrobacter sp. | reverse complement strand
CTCGGGGAGCGCGAGCGAGGGGGCCGATTCGATCGTCTTATCCGGCGGCTACGAGGACGACCAGGATTTCGGCGACACCATCGTCTACACGGGCCACGGCGGACGAGACCAAGAGACCGGCAAGCAGATCGCCGACCAAAACCTCAGCCGGTGGAACCAGGCGCTCGCCTACAGCAGCCTGAACGGTCTTCCGGTCCGGGTGGTAAGGGGCGCGGGCCACGACTCGCCCTACTCCCCCAGCAGCGGGTACCGCTACGACGGGCTGTACCTCGTGGAAGACTACTGACACGAGCCTGGGAGGTCGGGGTTCCGCATCTGGCGGTACAGGCTCACGAAGCTACCGGACCAAACGGTCGAGGAACGACCGGAAGCAGAGAGTCCTGGTGCGCCTACCAGGGCGACGCGGCGAGAGACCAGGGTGCTCCGCATCGTGAGAGACACCACGCAGGCACGTCGTCTCAAGGGGCTCTACGACTACAAGTGCCAGATGTGCGGGACGCGCCTGGAAGGTTTGGCCGGCCCTTACGCAGAGGCAGCCCACATACGTCCCCTCGGCGCGCCCCACCACGGGCCAGACACGCCGGACAACATCCTCTGCCTGTGTCCCAACCACCACGTCCTCTTCGACCACGGCGGCGTGACGATCGGCGAGGACTTAGCGTTGGATGGTGCAGAGGGACGCCTTAATGTCCACCCCCGACATCGCATCAGCGAAGAGTATCTGCGCTACCGGCGGGACCATTACGGTATCGGTGATTAGATGAGGCTTTGGGGCCCGGATAGCGCCGATATTGTCGCGCGTATTTGCATGGCCAGCTGCAACTCACATAAAGGATGTCGCACAGGACTATGAGGACGACCCTTACCAAAACCGCTCCACCGACCGCGCGTCAGCTATCGCTAACGTGGTCCTGGCGACCGCCCGTGCTATAGCTTCTGGCCCGCTCGCCGGGGGCAGGGCGAACCGCTCCCCCACGTCGGAGTCCAGCGCTCCCCTCAGTGATAACGAGGCCGCGTACGCTTCGTAGGTGCGCGCAAGCCGGGGCGTCGCCTCGGCCATTCGCGCGGTGGTCGGCATCCTCGCGCGCTTGACGTGGGAGTTGAAGCGTTCGTCGGAGGGGACGAGGTTCCAAAGCTCGTTGGTCGGGTAGACCGACACGGGCACGATGTGATCGATGGCGTACCTGCCAGCTCCCAACCTCTTTTCGGTCCAGGGGCAAACGAACTCACGCCCTTCCCGCATGAGTAGGTCCACTTGGTTGCGCTCCCAGGTCAACGGCCTGCGATTGTCCGGGCGACTCGTGAGCAGGGAGTAGGCCAGGCCGCGGTCCGCCCCGGAGGAGGAGAGCCCCTCAGTGAAGAGGCTCCACTCGTGCACACACAGGGCTTCGATCCAGAGCGAGAGGTCCCGAAACGCCGCCCAGAGCTCCCCGCTGACCAGCACGGAGGCTTCGTCCGAGGAGGTGCCGGGCACGCGAACGGACCCGGGCCAAGCCGCCGCAGGCTGCGGAGGCGGGAACACGGCGTGCTTGGTCCCGCCCGGGCCGGCGTAGCGGATGGGTTGCTCGACTGCTTTAGAGATGGCTGAGACGGCGGCGCGGAAGGAGCGCCGCAACTCCGGAGGGTAGCTACGAGCGATGCGCGCCACCCGCAGCTCGGCCACCAGCAGGAACCCGTCTGACGGCCGAGAGGCCCCGAAGCGGTCCTCCCAGAGGTCCTTGAGGTTCGTGAGCGCCGGTCGGAAGGCCATGTCGTTGGCAAGGGTAGCGCCCCGCGCCGCCCTGGGTCCTTGGAAGATGGGGTTCCGTCGGTCCGTAAAGGGCCAGTAGTAGGCCACCCAGTACTGCGCTAGCCTGCGCACCGGCACGGCGACGTCCTTACCGCCATCGGCGAGGTCGGGGTAGGAGAGCACCACGTCGTTGATCGAGCGGATCAGCGCGAGCTTGTAGCTGTTGACCTTCCTGTCGTGCTTGAGGATCGATCCTACGACCTGCGCCGCGAGACTCATAATCGAACCATTGTATTCTCCTTCCTACCCTTGCCGCCGGGGCCTCCCCGTATACCCGAGGGAGGTTGGGTAGGCGCAGGTAAAGTGTGGAGGTCGGCATGCTTTGTATAATCGCTCCCCTCAAGCGATGCTACGGTCGTTACGGAGGTTAAGGTTTGGACTTATCTATCTCCGAGGTTCTTGTCGCGTTGTCTGAACAGCGCCCCCTATTCCACTCGGAAGCCGATTTCCAGCACGCCATCGCCTGGGAGATCCACAAACGCTTGCCCGGTGCTTCGGTTCGTCTGGAGCGCCCTATTGAGGTCTCGCGGACTGACAAGCCCCTCCACGTCGACGTCTGGATAGAACAAGACGGCGACGCCCTCGCCATCGAGCTTAAGTACAAGACCAGAGCGTTTCGAGGACTGGTCGGAAACGAATGGTTTGCCTTGCGCAGCCACAGTGCGCAAGACATCGGCAGGTACGACTTCATCAAGGACATCCAGCGGGTCGAAAACATCGTCGCCGACCGTGCCCCGCACGCCACCGGGTACGCGATCCTGTTGACGAACGACCCCTCGTACTGGACGCGGTCTTCCAACGACAACACGGTCGACGTGAAATTCCGGCTTCACGAAGGAGGCAAGCTACATGGCGCTCTGGAGTGGGGTATCGGCGCATCAGAGGGTACGAAACGTGGAAGAGAACAACCGCTCCAGCTCGCGAGATCCTACGCTGTGCGGTGGAAGGACTACTCGCACCCTGCCGACGGAAGTTACGGGACGTTCCGCTGCCTCGTCGCAAGAGTCGGGAATGAGGCCTCCACCCCGCTCCCTCGTCCATCCGATGCACAAACGAGTTGAACTCTGACGCGCCCTACACCCTTGTCCGCGTTTCTGACCTCTGTTGTCTGCGCTATGCCTCCGCCTTCTCGGGGGGCTTGCAGATGCTATCTCCTACCGCATGCCTAAAGTACGGCTACCGTTTCCACTTCGCCGTTAGGCCTGACTGCCGTTCGGAATGCCACTTCCGGCATTGTCCTTAGTTGCGTGGGCGCAGGCGTAGGCCACGTTGTGGATCAGGGCCTGTACGATGATCCTGCTTCGCCCCCGGATGCTGTGGGGCGTCCCGTCCAGCCTCACGGCCCCGGAATACGGTAGAGCACCGCTTCCCCGTCCCCGCCCGCGATGCGTTCGAGGGAGGGTTCTCGCTCTGCCCGGCGCATGACCTCGGCGCCGTCCACGCCGTCCTCGACGTACTCCCGCGGGTGTGCGACCACGTAGTCGACGCCGAGGCGGCGCATCTCGGCGAGGCTCTCGGGGTCCGGGAAGGAGTTCAGGACGTTGCGCCTCTCCCAGTACCCTTCTGGCATGTAGCTGGCGAAGCCGTTGACGAGCCGCCAGAAGCCCCACGTGGAGCGGAACATGCGGGGTGTCTCGCGGAAGGGGTCCGCGGGCGAGGCGAACGGGACCTCGACCACGACGTCGTCCCCGGCGTTCTTGGCAAGGTAGGCATATACGGGCTCCGGGGACGGGGGACCGCGGTCGGCGTAGCGGTCGAGGGGGAGGGCGGGGGCGAACTCGAGCGCCGCGACGAGGGAGACGGCGGCGAGGGTGGCGAGCGCGCGGCGTCCCCCAAGGGCCTCCAGGAGGGCCCGCAGGCCCATGGCCGCAAGGACCGCGACGCAGAGCATCACGATGGCCCACATCCTCGCAGGGACGCGCAGGCTGCCGAAGCCGGGGACATGCTCGTAGAGGAGCCGGTAGGGGAGCGAAACCGCGGTGTCGCCCCAGTGGGCTAGCGGTCCCCACGCGAGCACGAAGAAGGCGGCGCCGAGCGCGGCGTAGAGCGCCTCCGTGCGGGAGGCGGAGCGCCGAAGCAGCGCGTAGGAGGCGAGCAGGGAGGCCGCGAGGCCTGGGTAAAGCATGAGCTCGTAGGCGGGCTTGCCGTTCTCGGCGGTGATGCCGAAGGCCTCGCCCGTCCAGCCCAGCAGGAGGCTCTGGGGCGGCGACGTCAGAAGGGCCGCCGGTTCGAAGGAGTAGTAGGCGACGTTGGCTATGTCCCAGGCGCGGTCCGCGCCGCCGCTGCGGGCGAGGTAGGGCCAGAGGAGGGCCGCGAGCAGGGCCGCCGCGGCACCGAAGACGGGGACGCCGTAGATGAGTTCGCGTGCCTTCGGCGCCTCGCGGTGGATGAGGGACCAAAAGACGAAGAACAGGACCGCCATCAGGGCGGCGAAAGCGCCGTAGTAGAGGCCGGAGAGGGCGTTCAGGGAGAAGAAGAGGGCTACCAGCGCTAGGTCGCGGGGGCGGCCGTCTTCGAGGTAGCGGTGCACGAACAGCAGGATCAGGGGCAGCCAGTAGGTGGTCATGGTGTTGAGCTGCGCCACGTGGGCGAGCCTGTAGGGGCAGAAGGCGTAGAGCGCCCCGGCGAAGAGGGCCGCGTGCGCCGCGTACGGCCTGCCCGAGAGCAGCCTCCGGACGAGCAAGAAGGTCGCGTAACCGGAGAGGACGTAGGTGAGGAGCATGACGACGTTGAAGCCGAGGAGGGCGTTGCCGGTGAGCAGGAAGAAGGGGGCGGCAAAGAGGGCGCTCGTCAGCAGCAGGTCGGTGTGGGCCAGGGCGTCGGGGGTGGGGTGGAGGATGTTCGCCCCGTAGAGCGTGGCGGGGTCGGTGGTCAGGGCGTGTGAGATCCAGGCCATGCTCCAGACCATCACCGCCGGGTCGCCCGACCCGTTCACCCGATCAAGGTTCAGGACTAAAGGGTAGGTGAAGATCGTAGCCAGGGCGCCGTATAGCAGGAGCGTCAGTAGGTGCGTCCCTGGTCTACCCGCGGTGCGAGCGGCCTGCTTTCTGCGCCCAAAAGCCGAGTCCACCGAAACACAACCCCGTATCCCGTCCCCTCGCGGGGCGTCGTTCGCCGGTCAGTAACAGTCCGGGGATTGTAGACGAACCGCGACGCGAGATCGCCGCCCGCGCCCCAGGGGCGGGTCCACAACCCGGGGCATCGCCGAGGCGATCCGGCCTTGCGCGGGCGCCTTTACCGCTAAGGTGTGCATCAGCGGTCAGCGATCGCTTCCAATACCGAGGCGACTCCGGCACGGTCGACGACCGCTCGAAACGCGACTTCCAGCATTGTCCTAACTAACGTGGGCCATGCCCACGAGACCATCATCTGGGCGAGCAGGGGCCGGGGCGCGCCATACCTTCAACTACGACCTCGTCAACAGCCCGAGCCTCTGCGAGGCTATGCCACGACCTCCACCCTCGCCTCCCCATCCCGGGGCAGCACCGCCCGGAACGAGAGCGTCGTTGCGGCTCTTTGCGTTGATCGTCACGTAGACGAGCCAGACGATCTCCCACATAAGGTAACGCTTGGTCAGAAAGTAGTTTCTCTGCACGTAGCCCCAGACGGCGACGAGCTCCGAGAGCCACAAAGGTTTGGGTGGTCTCCCAACATCCATCTTCTTACTCCTTCTCGGCCGAAGCCTCCTCGACGGAGAGCCCGGTCGCGGTCATAAACGTCTCTTCCAGGGTGGGCAGAGGCCCCCCTGCCGTGGCGGCATAGCGGCGCTTGAGCGCCTCGGGTTCGTCGAGGGCGACTACTCTGCCGTCCACCATGATGCCGATGCGGTCCAGAGCTCCTCGGCCTCGTCCATGTCGTGTGTGCACAACAGGATCGAAGAGTCGTGTCCAATATACACACGTGAAGGAATTATGCTTTCGTGCCCTGCTGACCCAGGGCGCGCCAGAGATACGCTTCGAGCAGGTGATTAGCTAGAAGGGTGAACACTGCCCGAGAAATCCTCCGCAACCTTGGAAGCGGATAGCGGTCTCATGAATAATACGGGCTAAGAGTAGGAGCTTCGGGTTCACCCCGATCGTGCGCATGGGTGGCCTTCCCGAGGCATCGTTCCGACTACTCGGCGGCACTGAGAATTAGCGATTATGGGGACGCACCCCCTCCATCTCTGCGTAAGCGTCGAGGAGAGGCGCGCCCTTTGGAAGCAGCTCGAAGAGAACCAAGAGGCGACGCTGGAGCGTCATTGCGAGCTGTGGGAGAACGAGCGCGGCGTGAGGGTCTCCGTCTCCACCATGAGCAGGGCCGTGCGCAAGCTCGGCTGGACGTTCAAAAAAGGCTGTGAGGCTTGGGACCATGGTAGCCGCGACGTCTAGCTTGGCTGGTCTGACCCGAAAAAAAGAGGGCTTTGTGCCTTTCCAGCGATTCGTCGGCCCGCTCGGCGGGCGTCGCGCTGCCGCCCGCCGGAGTCGGACGTGACCTCATAGGAGCTCGCCCCAGCGGGTCCCGTCACAGTCTTGTCCACCGTCTCCGGATCGGCCGCGCAGGTCGGTGCCCTTCGGCGAGAGGAGAGATCGTGGACCCGTTGGCCCCTTCGAACGCCGCCGAGGTGCTCGTCACGCTCGGGATCGACACCCACGCGGACGTGCACGTCGCGGTGGCCCTCGACCAGTTAGGGAGACGCCTCGGGAGCAAGAGCGTGCCGACAACGGAGGCCGGCTACGCCGAGATCGTCGCCTGGGCCGAAGGCTTCGGTGCGCTGGATCGGGTCGGTGTGGAGGGAAGCGGTAGCTTCGGCGCGGGGCTCGCCCGCCACCTCCGGTCCGCGGGCGCGGAGGTTGTGGAGGTAAACCGCCCCAACCGCCAACACAGGCGCAGGTTCGGCAAACACGACACGGCCGACGCCGAGTCGGCCGCCAGGGCGGTGCAGGCCTGGACCGCCGTCGGCCAGCCGAAGTCCGCGGACGGGACGGTCGAGATGCTACGGGCCTTGCGCGTCGCTCGCCGCTCGGCGGTCAAGGCGCGCACGCAGGCCGCCAACCAGCTGCGCGCGCTGGTCTTCACGGCCTCGGAGGAGCTGCGGACCGAGTTGAGGGGGCTTTCGACGGCCAAGCTCGTGTCCGCCGCCGCGCGCTTGCGCCCCGGTCGGCGCCCCGCCGATCCGACGGCGGCGACCAAGATGGCTATGAGGTCCATCGCCCGGCGTCACCGGTGGCTCTCGGATGAGATCGCTGAACTCGACGAGCAACTCGAGCGGTTGGTCGCCGAGGCCGCGCCCGCCCTGGTCGCGCTCAGGGGCGTGGGCACCGAGACGGCGGCTTCGTTGCTGGTTGCGGCCGGGGACAACCCCGAAAGGCTGAGGAACTGGGACGAACGCACCCGCGAGTACGTCGCCAGGCGCACCGCCGGGGGCAAGAGCAAGGGGGAGATCCTCCGCTGCCTCAAGCGCTACGTCGCCCGCGAGATCTACCGGGTTCTCGCCTCACCTACCACGGGGCTACCGGCGCCTACGTCGGCCCCTTGACAAACATAGGAGCATCGGTGGGAGCGGCGGAGCGCGACGAGTTCTTGAAGGCCGCTTGGCGGGCTTTGGTGGCGGGCGAGGTGTGCGCCGAACGGCTGGTGTTCGTGGACGAGATGGGCTCCAACACCTCGCTCTCTCCCCTCTACGCGTGGTCGCGTAAGGGCGAAAGGGCCCCGGCCAGCGCCCCGCGCAACTGGGGCAAGAACGTGAGACCCTGCTGGCCAGCATCACCGGCCGAGGGTTGGGCCCGTACCTGGCGGTCGAGGGCGCAACGACGAGGGAGGTGTTCGAGGCGTACCTCGAGCGCGTCCTGGCGCCGAGCTTGAGGCCCGGGCAAGTGGTGGTGATGGACAACCTGTCCGCCCACAAGGGCGGCAGGGGGAAGGAGATCGTCGAAGCCGCCGGATGCGAGCTGCTGTATCTGCCGCCCTACTCGCCGGACCTCAACCCCTATCTCAGCAGGCTTTCTCGAAGGTCAAGGGGCTGCTTCGCAAGGCCGAGGCCCGCACCCGCGAGGCGCTGATCGGTGCGATGGGTCGGGCGCTGGACGCCGTG
>JADDPV010000265.1:22131-25029 GCA_016781705.1 Rubrobacter sp. | reverse complement strand
AACCAGCGTCGAGGCTTGCGCTGCTCTGCCTAGAACTCATCTCATAAATACCCAAGCGGTTACCGAGGAGCTGCTTTCGAACAAGTATCGACCTCAAAAAGGGTGAGAAAACGCCACTCGTAGTGCTTACCAAGTTGGTCCGATGTCCTCCTTCCCTATTTATGAGATGGCTTCTAGTAGAAGACGTTGCCCTTCAGCTTGTAATGCAGGCGGTAGTAATAGGGTTCGAGCCTGTACCACGCGGCGGCGCGCGCCGGCTTGACGGGCAGATCCAGGCAGCCGATAGAGTCGTCGATTTCCCCGCCGAAGCCCTCCTTGAACTTATAGACGCTCCATAGGGTGCTGCTCTCGTGGAGGTCCTCGGGTTTGGGGATGCCGACCATGTCGTAGTGGGTGATGCCGCGCCTCTTGGCCCAGCGCATCACTTCCCACTGCAGGAGGTAGTTGGGCTTGAGGTTGAGCTTCTCCCGCCCGGCGGCGCCAAAGATGTACCAGTACTTCTCGCCGAAGGTGAAGACGTAGATCCCGGAAAGCGGCGTCCCCTCGTGCTTGGCGAAGAACAGGTGCCCCTGGCCCGCCTCGCGCATCTCGCGCATCACGGCGTGAAAGTACTCTCGCGGCCTCCTCAGGGCGAAGTTGGCCTTCCGCTCGGCCGTCTCCTCCGTCCAACCCTGGAAGATCTCGAAAGCTCCCTCGAAGTCTTCGGGCTCGACCACCTCGACGCCCTTCCGTGCCGCCAAGCGGACGTTGTAGCGCGTCTTGCTCTTCATCCTCGCGAGCAATTCCTCCTCGGGGGGAGTGAGGTCCACGACCAGGGTGCTCTTCTGGTTCAGGTCCCAGCGGGCCTGCCGGAAACCGATGTCTCCGAGTAGCTCCTTCACGTCCATCCGCTTCTCGGGGACCTCCGGCTCGATCTTGACGGTGTGCGCGCCCCGACGCTTTGCGATGGCGCGCACCTCCTCGAAGAAGGCTCGGACGGCCTCCCCGTCGTCCCAGGGCAGCCAGGGTCCCTTGGTGCAGTACCAGAGGGTGCCGGGAATGGGCGCCGTGTTGTAAGCGAGGAACTGCCCGACCCCTGCCACCTCGCCGTCCCTCTCGAGCACCAGGCGGATCGGCTCCCAACCCAAGGTCCGCTTGAACTCTCCCCACGCGTGGCTCTGGTATATGTGCCCGCCTCCCGGCGCCTCCCGGAGCAAGCCGTTCCACTCGGGGCCGGCGACGCCCTTAGCCTCGCTAACCGCGTAGCGGGCGCTGACCCGCTTCGGTTGCGCGCTCACCACGGGCACACCCCTCTGAAGAAGAGTGCCGCGCCGCTGCGTTCTCGTCTGGCCGTGACTCGGGACGGCCGGCGGCCCGCGACGTTTTCCGATGGTTGGGTTCCGGTGCTCTCGCTCATGTTTCGTGCAGCCTCCCAGTCTGCGAGACCCTCCCTTGCTCCCGGCGACGCATCAGTAGTAAACATCGCCCTTGAGCCTCTGGTGGAGGCGGAAGTATACCGGCTCTACCTTATCCCACAGCTTGGCGCGGGTGCCGCGCACCGGCAGGTCGAGGCAGCCCACGAAGTCCGCCATCTCGGCCCCGAAGCCCTCCTTGAACTTGTAGACCCCATACAGGGGATGGTCCTCGTTGAGCTTGTCCGGGGTCGGGATCCCCCACGTATCGTAATGCGTGATGCCGCGCCTCTTGGCCCACTTCATCACCTCCCATTGCAGGAGGTAGTTGGGCTTGAGGTTGCGCTTCTTCACCGTGGAGGTAGCCAGCATGTAGATGCACTTGCGGCCGAAGTTGAGGAAGATAGCGGCTGCCAGCCGGTCCCCCTCGTGCTCGGCCCAAAAGAGGTGCCCCCGGCCCGCTTCGCGCATCGCCCGCCACAGGGCGGAGTAGTAGCCGTACGACCTGCTCCAGAAGTTCTTGCGCTCCACCGTCTCCCCGTGCATGCGCCAGAACAGCTTGATAGCCTCTTCGGAGTTATCCTCGACGACGCGGACGCCCTTTTTGGCGGCCAGCCGGACGTTGTAGCGCGGCGTGCGCTTCATGCCGGCCAGAAGCTCCTCCTCCGACCGGCCGAGGTCCACAACCATAGTCGTCTTGTGATTGACGTTCCACCGGAACCTGTGGAAGCCGATCTCCGAGAGCACCTCCTTCACACGGGCTTGGCTCTCCGGGACCTCCGGCTCGATCTTGACGGTATGCGCGCCCCAGCGCTCCGCGACCGCGAGCAAACCGCCAAAGAAGGCCCTGACCGCCTCCTCGTCCTCCCAAGGCAGCCAGGGGCCCTTGGGACAGTACATCAGTACGCCCGGTACCAGCGGCGTGCGGTACGTCAGGAACTGTCCGAGCCCGGCCACCTCGCCGTCCTTCTGGAGCGTCACCCGGACGGGGTTCCACCCCAACGTCCGCTTGAACTCGCCCCACTCGTAGCTCTGGAAAAGGTGCCCCCCGCCTGGCGAGTCTTCGAGTTGTCCATTCCACCGCGTCCGCGAGACGCCTTCCTCGTTCACGACCGCGTAGCGCCCGGTTGTGGGAGGGTCGGTGTTGTGGGTGGTGGAGGTGGGCAAATGTATCTCCTAGCGCGCGACGCTTCTCGCTCGGGCGGTCGCCAGTCTAAGAACCGTCCCCGGTGAAGTCAAGCTTCCTACTACCTCGTCCAGAAGGTCGCTTCGCCGTCGCCGACGGTGTACGACCAGTTGACGATGTCGCGGGCCGTCTCGTGCAGGTCCGGGGCCGAGAACTTCGTCAGCAGCGTGTTGCGTCTCCCCCCGCGGTAGAAGAAGCCCAGGCGCCGCACATCTTCGGAGTGGGCCGAGGTGGGCGAGTCCTGATACCTGTACCTGATGATGTGAGCCCCCGCCTGCCTGAGGTGGTCCACCGACCCCCGCAGGAGCGCCCGGGCCACGT
>JADDPV010000265.1:5200-22100 GCA_016781705.1 Rubrobacter sp. | reverse complement strand
GATGAACCCATCCTGGCCCGTCGAGATGACCATCAGTACGGCGTAGCCGAGGAGGGTCTCCCCGCCCTTGACGCCCAGCACGCTTACCGGGTGCTGTGGGGAGCCGGGCCCGTAGCGCCAGCGCAAGAACGCCGCGTCCTTCTCCGCCACGCAGGGCACGCCGGCGGCGACCCTCTCGAAGAGCTCGTCGAAGGAGGCGTCGAACCCTCCCAGCTCCTCGACCCGGAGGCCGCCGCTCCCCCCGAAGGCGGCGCCCAGGGCCCGGTCGGCTGCCCGCAGGCCCGCGTTGAGGAACCCCTTCACCGGCGCCGGCAGCGGCAGCCGCGGGCGCATCTCCGGGGCCCGCCCCTCGGAGTTTGGTAACGCCGTCGCCTCCGTTTCCTCTGGCCCGGCTACCTCCTCCTGCCCCGGGTACCCACGAATGGGCGTGAAGACGGGCGCGGACCGCTGCGGCAGGTTCAAGAACCTGCTCAGTGGCGCGGGGACCCGCGGCGTCGGGAGCCTCGATACGTCGAGCAGCTTCAACGCGTAGCTCAGCTGGCCCGCGACCTCGGCCCCGAGCCGGGTCTCGACGCCGATCACCGCCGGCACCATGTCGCAGGCCACGCAGTTCGGGCAGGCGCGGAAGAAGGTCCGCATCAGGGAGAGGGCCTGGAAGCCGTACCGGGGGTCCACCATGTAGTCCGCAGGCGTGTGGGCGACGACGCGCTGGTTCCCTATCCGGTAAAACTGCGGCAGCGCCGAGAGGTGGCCCACCACCTCCCCCTCGCTCGTCACTGCGGCCCAGCGACGCACCTCCCCCGCCAACGGGCTGCTGCCCCACCAGCGGTGGTAGACGAAGGTGTAGAACCCGAAGTCTTTGACCTCGGGGAAGTGGGAGAACGAGGCGGCGCGCAGCTTCGAGACCTTTTCCTCGAGCGCGGGGTTGTCGACCGGACGTATCGCAATCTTCTTCGTAGCCAAATTATCCCCCGTGGACTCTGGTCGGTTCCTCTTGCCGTGCGCGCGGCTTCCCTTGGACCCCGCGAGGCCCGCCGCCCGGGACGGCCCGCTCACGGGGGCAGAGTGTAAAGGAGGGTTCTCGGACATCCAAGCAGGACTGCCGGCGGAGCCCGGCCTTACGCCAGCGCCTCCTGGCCCTCGAGTACGTCCTCCGGTCTGCCGGCGGGTCTCAGAAGGTGGGCCTCACCCCGCCAGACCAGGACTTCGGCGGGGGTCGGGTGGCTCAAGAAACCCAGGTTCGAGGCACTGTAGCCGTAGGCGCCGCTGTAGAACACCCCGATCAGGTCCCCAGGGCTAGGCTCCGCCAGCGGGATGTTGTTGCCGAACAGGTCGAGCGGCGTGCAGCACGGCCCCGCCACCGCCACGCCCGCCTCCCCGTCGGGCACCTCGCCCATCAGGCTCAGGTTCAGCAGCGGATACGCCTTGCGGAAGACCTGCCCCATGTTCCCCGTCGCGGTCAGGTGGTGGTTCATCCCGCCGTCTGTGGTGGCAAAGGTCTTGCCCTTCATCCCCTTCACGTCCACCACCCGCGTGACGTACAGCCCCGCGTCCGCCACCAGGTAGCGCCCCAGTTCGAAAACGAACCGGCATCCTTCGAGGCGCGGATCCGCGCGGTAGGAGGCGAGGAGCTCCGCGTACCCGGCGCCGAAACGCTCCAGGTCGAACTCCTCCATCTTCTCGAAGTACGGGACGCCGAAGCCGCCGCCGAAGTCCACTACCTCCAGCGGCTTGCCCGCGAGGTCGGCGGTCTCCAGGGCCACCTCGAAGATGTTACGGCAGTGCTCGAGCAACGCGTCCACGTCGAAGACCTGCGTCGCGGTGTACACGTGGATGCCGCGCAGCACGAGGTGGTCCGAGTGGTTGAGCACGCGGCGGACGGCCTCCGCCAGGTCGGCGTGGTCGATGCCGAACTGGCCGACCGTGCCGCCCATGCGCATCTGCGAGCCCATGAGCTGCTGCGCCGGGTTGACGCGCAGACCGACGCCGATCTTCTTGCCCGCGCCTTGCGCGACCGCCGCCAGGCGCTCGATCTCGTTCAGAGACTCCACGTTGACGGCCAGGATGCCCTCGTCCACCGCCCGCCGGAGCGCGTCGTTCGTCTTGGCGGGGCCGGCAAACACGATGTCCTCGGGCGCAAAGCCCGCCGCCCGCGCCACCACGAGCTCGCCGGACGAGGCGACCTCGGCGCCGGTGAGCCTCTCGCGCGCTATGAGCTGGCACACGGCGAGGTTCGGGTTGGCCTTGAGGGAGTAGGTGACCTCCACGTCGCCGCCCAGAGCCGCGCGCACGCGGCGCACCCGCTCGACGATCATCTCCCCGCTGTAAAGGTAGAAGGGCGTACCGTACCTTTCGGCTATGTCTTCGATGGACACCCCGCCGGGGGCGAAGCTCTCGGCTCCCCGGGCCGCGCCTTCCGGGTCGAAGCGCGCGGCGAGGGCGCGGGCCTTGTCAGTTTGCGTCAGCGTTGTAGGCATTGCTTATTCCCTTGCGGTCGATCTTGCCGGAGACGGTCTTCGGGAGCTCGTCCCAGACCAGTATCGCTTTCGGAACCATGTAAGGCGGCGCGCTCTTTATGGCATGCTCGCGTATCTTCTGCGCGGCGGAGTCCTTCTCGTTGCCGTCCCTGGGCGACACCACCGCGATGACCTGGTGGCCTAGGTCCGGGTCGGGGACGCCGAAGGCGCACGCCTCGCTCACGAGGCCCGAGCCGATGAGGACGTTTTCGATCTCCTCGGGGCTCATCCGGTAACCCTGGGACTTGATCATGGCGTCCTCGCGGCCGATAAAGTACAGGAAACCGTCCTCGTCCCTGCGGACCGTGTCCCCCGAGTAGACCACCCTCTCCACGTCCAGGAGCTCCGGGGGGGCCAGCGGGTTCGGGCGGTACGCCCTGGCGGTCGCCTCCTCGTTCCCCCAGTAGCCCATCGCGACCGTCGGACCGCGGTGGACCAGCTCGCCCGGCTCGTTCGGGGCGCACTCCTCGCCGTCCTTGTTGACGACCAGGATCTCCGTGTCTGGGATGGCTTTGCCGATGCAGCTCGACTCGCGCTGCGCCTCTTCCTCGGGTGGCAGGTACGTGGAGCGGAACGCTTCCGTCAGGCCGTACATCCGGTAGATCTTCGTCCCACCGAGGTCCGTCAGCAGCCTCCGCAACTCGTCGAGGTTGGATTGCGGGATGCGCCCGCCGGTATTGGCGAGGTACCGAAGGTGCGTCAGCGGCTCTTTCTCGATGGACTTGGCGCTGCGGAGCAATAGGGACCACAACGGTGGCACGCCGGTCACGCCCGTGATCTCGTACCGCCGCAGGCCCTTCAACAGGTCCCCCGGAAGCCGGGAACGCTGCAAGAACAGCGTCGCCCCGACGCGCAGGGAGGTCGTGATCTGGCTCATCCCCGCATCGAAGTTGAAGGGTAGCGCCGAAAGGATGCGGTCCTCGCTGGTGTTCTCCAGGTACGTCGAGACGATCTGGGCGCCCACCACGACGTTGCGCTGGCTCGTCGCAACACCCTTGGGCATCCCGGTCGAGCCGGAGGTGTACAGAATCGTGGCCAGGTCCACCTCCGAGACCGACGGCGCCTCCCGGGGCGCCCCCCCGCTCCGGAGAGCCTCCGCGAGGTCCACGAGATCGCCGGAGACACCGTCCGTCTCGGGCTTCTCGCCCTTGTAGAACGCCCGCTCTGTCGTATCCGGCTCTAGAGCACCGAGCCTATCGGAGTCCCCGATGATGACCCGGATGTCGCAGTCGCCGGTAATGTAGGCGACCTGCGGGCCCTTGAGTTGAGGGTTGATGTTGACGTAAGCCGCCCCCAACCGCGAGGCGGCGAGCATCGCCACGATCGCCTCCGGGGACTTCTCCAGGAGCACGCCGACCCGGTCGCCCTTCTGCACCCCCGCACCCTGCAGGGCCACCGAGAGCGCCGCGCTCTGGCGCTCCAGGTCCTCGTAGGTATACTCGGCCTCGCCGTCCACGACCGCCACCTTCCGCCCGTCTCGCTCGACGGCGTTGAAGAGCAGGTCGTGGAGCGTGAACTCGGGGTGCTGCAAAGAGGTGCCCCTCACGCCACCTTACCCGCCACCAGGCCGGCTATGGTCTCGACGGAGCCGAAGTTCTCCTCGTCCAACTCGTCGTCCTCGACGGTGATACCGAACCTCTCCTCCAGGAACATTACCAGCTCCACCGTCTGCAGGGAGGTGAGGACGCCGCGTTCGATCAGGGGCTCGTCGGTGGCGACTTCGCGCCCACCTGTTACGTTATCCTTGAGCCAGCCCTTGATCTCGGGGGTCACGTCGTTGGTGCTTACGGTCATGATGTTCCTCCTTCTCGTTCTTACCTCATCCAGAAGGTCGCTTCGCCATCGCCGGTGGTGTACGACCAGTTGGCGACGTCGCGCGCCACCTTGTGTATGCCGTGGTCCGAGAACCTTACCAACAGGGTGTTGCTCCTGCCTTTGCGGTAGAAGAAGCCCAGGCGCCGCAGGTCGCCCGACTGCGCCGAGACCGGCGACTCGAGGAACCTGTACCTGACGATCTCGACCCCCCCACGTCGGAAAAAGCGCGTAGCTTCCCGCAGGAGCGCCCGGGCCACGTCCCGGCGCCCCGGCAGCGTCGTGAGGTCGAGGATGAACCCATCCTGGCCCGTCGAGATGACCATCAGTACGGCGTAGCCGAGGAGGGTCTCCCCGCCCTTGACGCCCAGCACGCTTACCGGGTGCTGTGGGGAGCCGGGCCCGTAGCGCCAGCGCAAGAACGCCGCGTCCTTCTCCGCCACGCAGGGCACGCCGGCGGCGACCCTCTCGAAGAGCTCGTCGAAGGAGGCGTCGAACCCTCCCAGCTCCTCGACCCGGAGGCCGCCGCTCCCCCCGAAGGCGGCGCCCAGGGCCCGGTCGGCTGCCCGCAGGCCCGCGTTGAGGAGCCCCTTCACCGGCGCCGGCAGCGGCAGCCGCGGGCGGTACGGGAGGAGCTCGGCGTCGTCTTCCGCCACGGCCGGCGGTGTCCCCGGCGCCGCTCCGGGTACCTCCGTCTGCGCGCTCGTGTACCCGCGAGCGGGGGGCGCGCCCCGTTTTCCGACCTTGAGGAGACCCTCCAGCGGGGCGGGGAGCGACGGTACCGGGAGCCTGGAGACGTTCAAGAGTTTCGCCGCGTAGCTCAGCTGGCCCGCGACCTCGGCCCCGAGCCGGGTCTCGACGCCGATCACCGCCGGCACCATGTCGCAGGAGACATAGTTCTCAGTGGCCCGGAAGAAGCGGCGCATGAGGGACACCGCCTGGAAGCCGTGCCGAGGGTCCACCATAAAGTCCGCAGGCGTGTGGGCGACGATCCGCCGGCCGTTGATCCGGTAATACTGGGGTATCGCCGTCAGGTGCCCCACCACTCGCCGGCCGTCGGCTACGGAGACCCAGCGGTGCAACTCGTCCCCCAACGGGTGGTTCTTCAGCCAGCGGTAGATGGAGGAGCCGAACTCGAAGTCGCGGGTTTCCTGGAACTGGGGATACGAGTGCACGCGCAGCCAGTTGATGCCGTCCAGGAGCGCCGGATCATCGAACGGTTGTACTACCGCCTTCACCGCCCGAGCCTCGATCCCGTTCCTACGCTAATCTCAGTGCTACTCGCCACAATGCCCGGCTCCTCTGTTCCACTGAATAACGTGAACGACCAGATCCGATGTAGAAGATCCAATGTAGAAAACAGAGTGTAAAGGATCGACCCCGCAGAATCCAAGCGGAACATCCGGTGCCGGGAGTGCGCTCACCGCAACACCGCCCGCGCTAGTAGTATATGTTGCCCCTCAACCTCTGGTAGAGGCGGTAGTACACCGGCTCGATTTTGTCCCACAACCTGGCGCGGGTGCTGCGCACCGGTAGGTCGAGGCAGCCCACGAAATCTGCCATTTCGCCCCCGAAGCCGGCTTTGAATCTGTAGATTCCGTACCACGGGTGGCTCTCATCGAGGTTCTCGGGGTCGGGGACGCCCATCATGTCGTAGTAGGTCATGCCCCGCCGCTTGGCCCAGCGCATCACCTCCCACTGCAGCAGGTAGCTTGGCATGAGGTTACGCTTCTTGTCCGTGGAGGCGCCGTAGTGGTACCAGTACTTCTTACCGAAGGTGAAGACGTACATGCTGACTAGCGGCTCCCCCTCGTGCTCGGCGAAGAACAGATGTCCATTGCCCGCCTCGTGCATCGTCCGCATCACTGAGTGGACGTACTCGCGCGGCCTACGCATCACCATGCCGTTGCGCTCCGAGGTGTGCACCTGCATGCGCCAGAAACGCTCGCGCGCCGCGGCCGAGTTGTCTTCTACGACGTGAACACCCTTTTTGGCGGCCAGGCGGACGTTGTAGCGTGTCTTCCCCTTCATGCCCTTCAGCGTCTCCTCCTCGGAGGGGCTGAGGTCCACGACCATCGTCGCCTTGCCGTTGAGGTCCCATCGGAACTTGCGGAAGCCGATCCTCGAGAGGAGGTTCTTCGCCCGCGCCTGCTCTTCGCGTACTTCCGGCTCTATCTTTAGCGTGTGAGCGCCCTCCCGCTCGGCGACCTTCCGCGCTCCCTCGAAGAAGGCTTGGACGGCCTCCTCGTCCTCCCACGGCAGCCACGGCCCCTTCGGGCAGTACATCAGGGCACCAGGGATTGGCAATGTCTGATACAGTAGAAACTGCCCGAGCCCGGTCACCTCGCCGTCTTTTTCGAGCACCAACCGTACCGGCCTCCAGCCCATACGACTTTTGAACTCGCCCCATTCATGACTCTGGTAAACGTGCCCTCCGCCGACCGAGTCTTTGAGCCACCCGTCCCACCGCGAACGCGAGGCTCCCACCTTCTCCGTCACCGTGTATGGTCCGGCAGAGAGAGGAAGGCTAACGTTTTGCTTTCGCATCGTAGAGAAGCGCATCGACCTCAACTTGCGTAGTCTCGATACTACTCGCCTGGGGATCCGCCCAGGCAAGCTCACAGTTTAGCAGACGAGGTCGCGGCTCAGAACGGGTGAAGGTACGAAGCGAGGAGGAGGTAGGCTGCACCGTTTTCCCTGCGCAAAGACGCCGAAAAGAGGGGGCGTTCTCGAACGGACGGAGCCATTGTCGCGACTTTTTCGATGAAACGTCCGCCATATAGGTTGAAGGATGGGCGATCCATCGGGATAATTGACCGGCAGGTGCCGGCGGACCTAAGAAACCGGGCCCACGTAGACCGGAGCCGCAGGAGGGGCGGATACTTTGAAGCAGTTGAACAGGAGGGGCGGGCGGTACTCCGCCCGGAGATACGCTCGCGGGCAGAAGGGCGGCAAGCGTCATGCCTTCGGGGGGAGCGTAGAGCGGCACCGGACGAATGGCTTCTTGGTCCGCAGGCTCTTGGGCGCCTTGTGCGTCCTGCTGTTGGCGGTCGTCGCTTTCGGCTACCTGACGTCGGGTGACGGCGAGATCCGGCGCGGCGTCGAGGTCGGCGGCGTGGCGGTGGGGGGGATGACCCGGGACGAGGCCCGCGAGGCCATCGCCCGCCACGCCTCGGCGACGTTCCGGGAGATCGAGTTGAGGAGCGGAGGGGAGAGGTTCCCGGTCTCCGGCGAAAGCCTCGGCGTGACGGTCGACGCCGCGGCGGCGGCGGAGAAAGCGTACGCGGCCGGGCGGGGGGACGGGTTCTTCCAGCGCCTCTCCGGCGCGCTAGGCTTTTACCTGGGCGGGGAGATCTCCGCTGGCGTTCGCTACGACGAGGAGGCCGCCCGCAACGCTCTAGAGGGCCTGGCACGCGAGGAGTTCGACCGGGCGCCCAAGGACGCTTCCTTCGCCGTAGTCGAGAACGGGGAGGTCGAGGTGGTGGAGGCCGAGAACGGCCGCGCCCTCGACGTGGAGGCCACCCTCGCGAACCTCGACCGGGCGCTAAGCGGCTTCCAGAACGAGGTCGCCATCGCCGCGGACGAGAGGGCGCCGGGGCTGATGACGGAGGAAGCTGGGGCACTCAAGCCCGATGACCTCATCGGGGAGTACAAGACCGACTACGCGTGGGACCCGGACGAGGGGCGCCAGGCCAACCTGAGGATGGCCTCGAAGGCGGTGGACAACACGCTGCTCGCGCCGGGGGAGACCTTCTCGTTCGCCGAGCAGGCCGGGATGCTTGACTATGAGAAGGCGAAGGTCTTTAGCGACGGCGGGATCGCCTACGAGGAGGGTGGCGGGCTGTGCCAGGTCTCCTCGACCCTGTTCATGGCGGCCAACTACGCGGGGTTGGAGATCGTGGAGCGCCACCCACACTACGCCGAGCTACCCTACATAAAGCCCGGCTTCGACGCCACGGTGTGGTTCGGCGAGTGGGAGCCGATGGACATGAGGTTCAAGAACACCACCGGCGGTTACCTGCTCGTCCGGGAGTTCATCGACGAGGAGGGCTATTTGAACGCCCAGTTATACGCGAAGGAGCCCACCGGCAAGAAGGTGATAATGAACACCGAGAAGATCGAGCAGAGCCCGACCGAGGGCATCAAGTGGGTAACGTACAAAAAGATTTACGGAGCGGACGGAGCGGTGCTCTTCGACGACGTGATGTACGAGGGCACCTACAGCTTCAACCCGCCCATCCCCGAGGAGCTCAAGCACGAGACGAACGACGTGCGTGTCTCGGGCTGGCTCGACCCGCAGAACACCACCGGCTGGGCGCAGCTCGAGTAGGGTGGCGCCCAACTTTTCGAAGCGTTAGGGCGGCCCCGTGATCGGACCCAACCATCACCGGAAAAAGCGCCGCCCCCGGCGTCCTGGCTACCGCCGGCGACGCCGCAACCCGCTGCGCCGGCTCGGCGCGCTCGCGGTGCTGCTGGCGCTCGTCGCGGTCTCACTCTTTTTCCTCAACTACTCTTCCTCCTCGGACAGCGCGCTCGATGCCGGAGCCTCCTCCTCCGCCCCCGCCGGGGACGAGGCCGCGGCACAGGCCGGCGCGGGGACGGTATCGGAGGGGTCGTCCAAAGAAGAGCTAACGGCGCGCCCAGAAGCCTCGCCGGAGGCCGCCGCCTACCGGGCGGCGGCGCTCGAGCTGCCGGGCGTGGAGCCTGGGGGCGTGGAGGGCGTGTACCGAAGCACGATGGATCCCTCGTGGGCCTCCGTGCGCCTGCGGGCGGCCGACGATGATGCGCCGTACTACATATTCGTCAGGGGGAGCGGCGGCGAGTGGAGGGCCGAGCGGTCCATCCGGGCCGACGAGCCCGAGGCCCCCGAAAACGAGAAGGTCGTCCTCGAAGGCGTCCCCAAGGATCTCGTCCAGTCCGTCTACCCGGAGAACCTCGCCGAGGAAGAGGCGGGCCTGCTCGTCGAGTCGGAGAGGCCCGGAGAGCTACCCGCACTCGGACCGGCGGAGTTCGCCTCGCGGGCGCCGGTGGTGGACGGGGAGCCCGGAAGAGAGCGCGGCCGGGTGGACGACGCTCTCGCGGGGATCGAGCGCACCGTCGGTGGCTACCAGGAGCGCCACGGCGGCGTCGCGGGGGCTTACGCGATAGACGTGAACGGCGGGTGGGGCTATGGGGTGCGGCCGGACGAGCCCTTCTTCGGGGCGTCGGTGATGAAGGTGCCGATCATGGTCGCCGTCTACCGCAGGATGGACGAGGGGAAGCTGGATTTGAGCGACGCGTTCCCGTTCGAGTCCGGGGACGTCGCGGCCGGGGCCGGGTGGCTGCAGTGGGAGGAGCCCGGCACGGTGGAGCACACCGTCGAGGACTACCTGTACATGATGATGACCCAGTCCGACAACGTCGCCACCAACGCCCTCGTGCGCAAGGTCGGCGGTCCCGAGTACGTCAACGAAGTGGCGCGAGACCTGGGGGCGCGGAACACCGTTCTCTACCAGAAGATTACCAGCGAGCGCGCCGCGACGCCGTTCTTGGACAACCGCACCACGCCGCGCGACATGGCCGAGATGCTGCGCAAGATCTCCACGGGCCAGGCCGCGAGCCGCATAAGCTGCGAGGACATGATGTACCTGATGTACCAAAACGACCTCGACCGCTGGCTGGAGGCTGGCCTGCCCGATACGGAAGAGGCGGCCAACAAGACCGGCTGGCTCTTCAAGGTCTACGACGACGCCGGCATCGTCGCGGCCGGCGAGCGCCCCTACGTCGTGGCGATCTTCTCCAAGCACGGCACCGACGACATGGAAGAGGGCAAGCTGCTCATAAAGGACATCTCCGCGGCCGTCTGGGAGGCGCAGAGCCGCAAGTAGTCGTCTCGCGGCTCGGGGGGCGCGCCGGGTAGGAGTCGCGTCGGTAGTTTCCGGAAGCCTCGGTCGGAGCGTCGTTCTCGCTTACCGGGGAGACCCGGGCGGCCTGGCGGCACGCGCGATGACGGCGCCCAAGAGCATGAGGCCGGCCGTGGCGTAGAGGGCGGGGGTGTACGAGCCGGTCGCATCCGCGGAGAGCGCCAGGAGGACCGGCGCGCCGAACCCGGCGACCCCCGAGGCTGTGACTATGCTCGCGTATATCGTCCCGACGTCCGCCGTGCCGTAGTAGGAACCGACGAGTGCTCCTATCGTCGCGTAGCCGCCGCCGTAGCAGGTCAGCACGACGAAAGAGAGGATGGAAAAGACCGCGAACGAGCCCGTCCCCAAAATGGGCAGCAGCAGGAACGCCGCTGCCTGAAGGAGGAACATCGCCAGGAAGGCGTTGCTCCGGCCGATGCCGTCCGACAGCGTGGGCCAGAGGAGCCGTCCCGTCGTGTCGGCGACGGCCATGAGGACGACGAAGGCGGAGGCGAGGGTGGCGCCACCCCCGCCGAGGCTGGAGGCCAGCGCCCCGGCGTCCGAGTAGATCGCGAGCCCGGCGGTCGCGTTCAGGAAGAATATTACCCATATGGCGTACCACTGCCACGTCCCCAACGCCCCGCGGAAGTTCCAAGATGCGCGCTCCGCTGCCGCCTTGGGATCCTTTGGCCGGGGAGGCGTCTGCCCTTCGGGCGCGTCGTTTACGGGCGGGTTCTTCAGGAGGAGGGCGGCGCCCCCTACCAGGACGGCGTAGGTCGGTCCCAGGACGGCGAAGGCCGGGAGTGGGCCGCCTGTAAAGGAGATCAGGGCCGCCGCCAAAGGCGCGCTGATGGTGGGCCCCGCGCCGAAGCCGCACACCGCTAGCCCGTAGGCGAGGCCGGGCCTGTCCGGGAACCATCTGGGAAGCACGACGACAGGCGCGACGTAACCCAAACCCAGCCCGACGCCGGCGATGAGCCCGTACGTCAGGTACAGCATGGGTAGGCTTTCTCCGGCGACGAAGCCGGCGAGGAAGATCCCGAGCCCGTACAGGAGGCCGCCGGCGACGCCGACGACGCGGGGGTCCAGTCGCCTCATCAGGAGTCCGGAGCCGAAGGAAGCGCCACCGAACACGAGGCTCGCTACAAAGAACGCGACGTTGACGCCGGTGACGCTCGCGTCGTAATGCTCGGAGAGCGGCTGCCGGAAGACGCTCCAGGCATAGAAGGAGCCGAGCCCGGTCTGCATCGTCACCGCCGCGGCGGCGACCCACCAGCGGTTCGACGGACCCGAACCTACCGGCACCCGGACCCGCACCTTACCCTCCGGTACGCCACAGCCGACTCCAGTCGCGAGCGACGGACCCGTTACACCTGCCGACCGAAACCCGGCGCTCGATGCCCAGAACCCTCAGTTCCTCGCCGCGCGTCGCTTGATGAGGGCGACGGCGGGGCCCAGCTCCTCGGCCTTGAGCGCGTAGGCGACGCCGAGGTAGGCGGCGAGCGAGGCGGTACCGACCACCACGAGGATGGCGAGCCGCTCCGGGGTGTTGGATCCGGCGCCGAGCAGGGCCGTGCCGGCCCACGCGATAGCGTACATGGCCGCGCCTGCAGCGAGGGCCTTCAGGAGGGAGCGCAGGAGGCGGCGGCCGTCCAGGCGCTTCGTCTCCCGGCGGGTCGCCCACAGGCCCGCCAGGGCGAGGACGGCGTAGGTCGCCGAGAGGGCCACCACGATGCCTACGGCCCCGAAGAGGAGCGAGAGGCCGTAGGCCAGGGCCGCGTAGAGGGCGAAGATGGCGACGTTCAGGAGCGCCGGGGTCCTGGTGTTCTGCCGGGAGTAGAACGCCCGCACCGCGAAGAAGTACGCCGAGTAGCCCAATAGTCCCACCGAGTAGACGACCAGCAGCGCCGCGACGGTTTCGGTGTCCCTCCTATCGAACAGGCCGCGCTCGTAGAGCAGGCCGACGATGGGCTGGGAGAGCGTGATCATGGTGACCGCCGAGGGCACGACGACGAAGCACATCGTCCGCAAGCCGAAGGAGAAGGTCTCGCGGTAGCCCTCTTCGTCGCCTCTCGCGTGCTTCTCGGAGAGGTCGGGCATCAGGGCCGTGGCGATGGCGACCACGAACACACCGTATGGGAGGGAGAAGATCGCGAACGCGTAGTTGAGTTCCGAGACGGCGTCGAAGCGAGAGGCGAGGTACGCCCCGAAGAGCTGGAACCCCACCGACGCCGCCACCAGCACGACCATCGGCCCCGCGAGCTTGGCCGTGGGCAACAGGGCCGGGTGCGCGAGACGCGGGCGCGGCGCGTAGCCTAAAGAGAGCATGGTCGGGACGAGCGCCAAGGCCATGACCACGACCCCCACCGTCACCCCGAAGGCCAGGAAGTACAGGGCGGCCGTCGGGGTGGCGGGGGCGAGCAGGGCGTAGCCGAAGAAGGAGGCGATGACGATCAGGTTGTTCAAGACGGGGGCGAAGGTGGGCAGGAAGAAGCGCCGGTGGGCTTGCAGGACGCCGGTGGCTATGGTGGACACGCCGTAGAAGAGCATCTGCAGGGTGAAGATCCTGAAAAAGAACACCGCAAGGTCGGTGGTCTCTTGCGCCTCGGCTGGCGGTATCTTCCGCGCCGCTCCCCAGTCCGAGGCCAGCCCCACGAGCGGTTCGGCGAAGAGGATACCGAGGAGGGCGGCGAGTGCCATGAGCGGGAGGGTGACGGTCAGCAGGACGTTGGTGAGGCGGCGGGCGTCGTCCTCACCGTGCTTCGTCATCCGGTCCACGAGGACGGGGATGAAGATCGAGTACAGGATGCCGCCCAGGAAGAGCTCGTAGATCAAGCTCGGCAGCAACGCGGCGTACGTGTAGGCGTCGGCTACGGCCCCGACCCCCAACACCGCCGCCTGCACCGCCCACCGCCCGTACCCCGTGACCCGCGACAACACGGTCGCCGCGGAGATGGAGAGCGTAGCCTTAAAGAAAGCCGCCATGAGTCGATGTTACTAGAGCGCCCCCGAAAAGTCCCTCGAAGTCGCCCCTACCAGCTCCCGCGCGCCGCCTCCGGCCCCGGCGTGGGCCAGCCCGACGGGTAAACGAGGTAGACGATACCGCCGGAGGAACCGGGGTTCGTGAGCCAGGCGCGGGAGAGCTCGCCGCGCTCGTAGACGCGGGGCACGCCGGCGTCGTCCGGCGCGGCCGGGTCGTTGACGACGACGTCGCCGGAGGCGGTGAAGCCCCGGACCACGAGCAGGTGCCCGTCGCTGCGTGCGAGCGGCGCCCCGGCCAGCCCCCGGCCGTCCACCCCGTCGTCCCAGGCTATGCTCGCGACGAGCGGGACGCCTGCGGCGACCCAACGCTCGGCCTGCTCCACCGCGCCGAAGCGGCTCACGGCGGCCTCCAGGCCGAACCGCGAGGCGTAGGCGGTGTTGAACGGCCAGTTCCCCCACCCGCCGTAGGCGTGGTCGTAGACGCCGCGGGCGACCGCCGGGACGCTCTGGTCCAACTCGTCCCTGCCGGTCCTGGCCGCCCAGTAGGCCATCACCATCGAGAGCGAGGCCGGGCTGCACCACTCCTCGCCCCTCCCGTATGCCATCTGCGAGTGCGTCGGGACCGGCAGGTCCCTGCCCCAAGCCGCCTGCAGCGGTAGGACGCCCGGGGGCTCGCCGTGGCGCGAGGAGTCCGAGGCGACGACCGAGACGCTCCTCGCCACCGGCGGCGGGAGACGCGGCTCCGCCGCCGCGAGCGTGAGGCGGAACGCGTAGGCGTCGCCCCCCTTCCCGCGGCGGGAGACGACGGTATCCGTATCGACCTTCCACTCCGGGTCGTCCGCGTCTTCGTACGCACTATGGCGCTCCGTTTCCGAAGCGTCGCCGGCCCATACGCCCAGGTCCAGCCACTCGCTCCACGCGCCCGCCGAGCGCACCCGCGCTTCGAGCCGTGTCCACGTGCCCTCCGGCGTCCGCGCGACCCAGGAGAGGACCAGGGTGTCGAACGGGAAGGGGGTCTCGCGGACCGGCGACGTTGCGGTGGCGCCGTAGTAGCGGCCGGTATCGTCTGCCGCTATCCGTAGCTCCGGCGTCTTCGTCCGGAGCTCGTGCCGGGCGAAACTTATGTAGGGCGAGTTCGCCGTCTCGGTTCCTTTCCTGATCGGGGAGACGCTTCGTCGTCCTTTTACCCTACCCCGGCGGCGCCGGCGGAGGTCCGTCAGCCCGCGAACTTCTCGTCGTAGAGTCGCATGGCGCGCTTTACCGCTTCGATGGCTTCCTCGGGGCCGGTAGGGTCCCCGACTTTGACCTCCTTGCCCTCCAGGTTCTTGTACTCCCGGAAGAATTGCTGGATCTCCCTGAGCCGGTGGTCGGCGAACTCGCGGAAGTGGCCGAAGTGCTGGTACTGGGGGTCGTCCACGTGGACGCACACCAGGTTGTCGTCCTGTTCGCCCTCGTCCACCACCGGCACGAACCCCACCGGGCGCACCTTCAAGATGCTCATGGGCAAGACCGGCTCCTGCATCAAGACCAGCACGTCCAGGGGATCGCCGTCCTCGGCCAGCGTCCTCGGGACGAAGCCGTAGTTCTCCGGGTAGACGATGGACGAGTAGAGGATCCGGTCCACCAGGAGCAGCCCGGTATCCTTGTCCAGCTCGTACTTCACCTTCGAGCCTTTGGAGACCTCGATCACCACGTTGAACTCCTCGGGCGCGTCCTCGCCAACGGGTACGTCGTGCCAGGGATTGTCCATGGAACCCTTTCCTTATGCCGCGTAGCCTGCGAAGGAGAACTCTACGTCCCCAGCTTCGCCCCGGCAACCACGGCCGATAGATGCGAGGTCGGCGGCGAGGTCGCGGTGCTCTACCGTCCGAAAGACCCCGCGAGGCCAGGAAGGATTCACTTTTCGCGCTCTGGTCCGAGCCCGCGTTCTACGCTATCAAGGGGATGCTAGCCCATCTCGGGTTGCGCACCCCCTGCTCGGGCCTTTTCTCTGGCGCGCTCTAGCGCGACGCTCGTCATGGGGTGGCTACCACACGAGCTGCCGGAGGGACTCTTGGGGGTACTGGATCTGGTGGTTCTCGCACCCGGTTGGTGACATTCGAGAAAACTTTGCTACAGTATGCGCCGTATGAGTTCGGCGGCCGGTTTGCGAGCATCTTCGCGGGGCCGACGGTCTTTGGGATGTACGGCTATCAAAGAGGTGACGGACTTGCGCTTTATGAAGCTCTTGTTGATTTTGGCGGCGCTGGCGACGATCGCGGTGTTCTCGGCGGCGTGCAGCGGTACGGGGGACAGCGCCAACGCGCCCGAGCAGCCGCGCCAAGATGAGCCCAGGGCCGAGGAGGAGACCCCGGCCGAACAGCCCACGGCCGAGGTGCCCGAAGACACCACCCTCAAGCTCACCGTCCCGAAGATGGCCCAGATCAAGGACGACGACATCCCCACCACCGTCGGCGACAATGAGGCGGCCCTTGAGGAGCACGCCGCCATCCACCTCGAAGGGACCGGCTTCCCCTGGGAGCAGGAGGCCAACGTCTACATCGCCGGCCACCGCCTGGGCTTCCCGAACACCGATAGCTGGCTCGCTTTCTGGGACCTCAACGTCCTGGAGAACGGCGACGAGGTCATCGTCACCGACGCGAACGGCAAGGAATACACTTACGTGGTCTTCAATGAGCTCGAGGTGGCCCCGACGGACCTGTACGTGATCGAGCCCTTGCCGGGCAAGAACATCGTCACCCTCCAGACCTGCACCCTCCCCGACTACGCGAACCGCCTGGTCGTCCAGGCCGAACTGAAGAGCTAAACCGGAAGAGAAACGCCACGCGAAGATGGCCGGGGTATCGCCCCCGGCCATCTTCGCGTGCCCGGCCGTCGGCTGTCGGCCGGGCATGCGACCGGCGAGAGGAGGCCGTGAATCGGCGAGCGATCGCCGCTGTAGTATGCTGCCCCTGAAAAGGGATACCGCCCTCGGGAGGTTCGCGCGTGTGAAATCGGCGGCAGACCGAAACTGAGAAGCTGAACGCTGATGGCTGACAACTGAGATGCTACTCGGTCTCGACCTCGGCACGGGCTCCGCGAAGGCGCTCCTCGTCTCCGAGGAGGGCGACGCTCTGGGCGAGGGCTCCGCGGCGTACCCGGTCCGCTCCCCCCGTCCCGGTTGGGCCGAGACCGACCCCGAGGAGTGGTGGGACGCCTGCGCGTCGGCGGTTCGCTCTGCGGTGGGTGACCGGGGCAGCGCGGTCCACGCTCTGGGCCTCTCCGGCCAGATGCACGGCGTGGTCCTCGCGGACGAGACCGGGGAGCCGCTGCGGCCCGCCGTGCTCTGGGCCGATACCCGCTCCGCCGACCGGCTCGATGCGTACCGTGCGCTACCGGCGGACCTTGCCTTCTCGCTGGCCAACCCGCCCGCCGCCGGCATGGCCGGCCCGAGCCTCTTGTGGCTACGCGACGAGGAGCCGGAGGCATACGACGTGGCCCGATGGGCGCTCCAGCCGAAGGATTGGCTCCGGATGCGGCTTACCGGAGAGGCCCATGCAGAGCCCTCCGACGCCTCCGCCACGCTGCTCTACGACGTGGTAGAGGCCGACGCGTGGTCCGGGCCGGTCGTCGAGGCCCTGGGACTGCGCGCCGACTTCCTGGCCCCGCTCCTCCCGTCGGGGGCGCAGGCGGGAAGGCTCGCGCCGGAGGCCGCCAAACATCTCGGGC
>JADDPV010000265.1:0-5134 GCA_016781705.1 Rubrobacter sp. | reverse complement strand
TTCTGGAGCCCGGACCGGTCCAGCTCACCGTCGGGACGGGCGGTCAGATCCTGGCCTCAAAAACCAGCCCCGACCCCGACCTCCGGACCCACCTCTACCGCGCCGCCCACGACCAACCCCCGGGACACTTCTACGCGATGGCTGCCATCCAGAACGCCGGCCTCGCCCTCGAGTGGGTCCTCAAGGTCCTCGGCGTCTCCTGGCAGACCGCCTACCACGAAGCCTTCTCGGTCGGACCCGGCGCGGGCGGCGTCCTCTTTCTGCCGTATCTCTCGGGGGAGCGCACGCCGCACCTGGACCCGGAGGCACGCGGGGCGTGGATCGGCCTGGGCCTCTGCAGCGGACGCGCCCATCTCCTGCGCGCCGCCTTCGAAGGCGTGGCGTTCGCGCTGCGCGAGGGCCTCGAAGCGTTGGAGAGGGCCGGGGTGCGGATCGGGGAGATACGGCTCGCCGGCGGCGGCACGGTGAAGAAGCCCTGGCGCCGGCTCCTCGCGGACGTGCTCGAGCGTGAGCTCTCCGTCCTGCCCGACGCCGTCGCCCCGAGAGCCTCGGCGCGGGGCGCAGCCTTCCTCGGGGGCGTGGCCGCCGGAGCATACGATACCGTCGCAGACACCCTGGCCCTCGCGCCGGAGCCCGTCGAGGCCGTGCGGCCGACGGCGGAAGCGGGCCTCTACGAAGACGCTTATGCCCGATACGGGGAGGTCTACGCCGGGCTGCGGGAAGCACAGCGCGCAGACCAGGGAAGAGACGGGCGGTGACGGCGGTGAGCATCCTGGGGACGGCGGTGATGGCGACCGCGCCCGCGTGTTCCCCCTGGGCGGCAGCGGTCACGAGGTGCGTGCCAACCAGGCGCACCTCGTGACCGCGAGATAGTCGAGAGAGCATCCGCGAGACCGGGACGCATCCGGGCCTCGGTCGGGAGGGCCCCGAGGGCGTGCGCGCCTGCCAGTTGGAGGAGGTGGAAGGGGCGTTTGAAGGGGGGCAGAGGCCGCGATGAGCGGGGTCGACTCCTTTGTTCCTTCGGCGAGCTCCCGGAGGCACTCTTCGCCGGGAGGGCGATCGAGCGACCTCCGCGCCGAGCATCCGAGCGCGAGCTGCTCGCCGAAGTCGGCCCCGCGCGTGTATGAGGCTCGGACGGACCTCGAGGTTGGCGGCGGTCTGCTTGCCGGCGTGCTCGCGGTGGGGGGCGAACTACTCCAGCGTGACCTCGACCCGCTCGGCCGCGAGCCCACGGGTACGTAGCTCCTCCTCGACGAGCTCCTGGAAGGCGCCCCCGCTCCCCGTCAACGGCGGCACGCGAACCAGGGTCCCCAGCAGCCGCATCGCGTCCTCGCGCCTCGCCTCGACGGCGTGCCCTACCTCTCGTGCGAGCATGCCGTTCGGTCCCTTCAACGGCCGCGGCGCCCAACCGGTATGTGCCGCTCCGCCGCGTCCTCCTCCCGGTCTTCGAGCACCGTCGTCCGTTCGGCGGGGTTCGGGAAGGGAGAAGGGCCGGCGCGCATATTAGGAGGGGGGAAATCTGCGCGCCAGCCCTTTAATAAACCCAGTCTACCCCTCCCGCCGCCGGCTGTATATGGGATTTTTGTCCCGGGTGGAGCCGGGACATTTGTCCCGGTCCACGCCCGCTCCGGTGTGTTTTGCAGAGAAGCTGGACCTTTGCGCAAACCGCCTTAGTGCGGGGTCTCAACGCCGGGCTCGTGCTCCCCGAAGACGAGCCTCCCGGTTCGGAAGCGGTCCAGGTCGTAGGATCGGAGCCCCTCCCTGCGGGGGCTCCCCTCGACCACCCAGCGCACCAGCTCCGCCCCAACCGCCGGGGCCTTCTTGAACCCGGTCCCGCTCCACCCGACCGCCAAGTACAACCCCTCTGGTCCCTCGGGGCCAAGAACGGGCCTCCCGTCCGGTGTCACGTCCAGCACCCCGGCTCGGCCCGAGCGGTACGGCGCGCCCCGCAGTGCCGGAACGCGCACGCCCACGAGGCTCGCCGCCGCCTCGACGAAGGCCGGGTCGGGTTGCGGGTCCCACACGTCCGGGTCGTCGAGCCAGCGGAGGTGGGACCGGCTCCCGACGAGGGTCAGGCGCTCGGCCGCGGGGCGAGCGTAGAAGCCCAGGACCGAGTCTATGAGCGTGAGGTGCGTCGGCAGCGAAGGGGGACGCTCGAAGAGCGCGACCTGCACGCGGGCCGGCCGGATGGGCGCCTCCAGCCCTACCCGCGCCAGGAGCGGCACGGACCACGCCCCGCAGGCGAGCACCACGACCGGCGCCTCCACCGGTCCACCGTCCGCCTCCACGCCGGCCACCTCGTCACCCCGGATGCGCAGCGCCGCGACGCGCCGCCGCTCGAAGCGCGCTCCGAGCTCTTGCGCCGCCCGCAGGAAGCCGACCGTGGTGGCTACCGGGTCGGCGTACCCGCCGCGCGGCTCGTACGCGGCGAGCGCCACGCCCTCTGTGTCGAGCGCGGGATCGAGCTCCAAAAGCTCCTCCGGCCCGACGAGGCTCGTCTCGACGCCGGTGCTCCTCCCCAGGGCGACGTTGTGCCGCAGGGCCTCGGCTCTATCCTCCCCCGCGAGGTAGGCGAAGCCGGTGCGCACGAAGCCGCAACCGCCGCCCACCCTCTCGCCCCACGGCTCGAAGTATCCGGTGAGCCTCTCCCAGGCAAGGTCCGCCTCCAGTGCCGTCGGGTAGTGCGACCGCACCAGCGCCCCCGAGCGGGCCGTCGAGCCCGCCGCCGGCCCCTCCCGGTCCAGGACGAGGGTCTCCACGCCCCTCTGCGCGAGGTGGAAGGCGATGCTCGCGCCCACCACGCCCGCCCCGACGACTATCGCCTCCGGCCTCCACTCAGGCATCACGTTACTCTCGCAGGGCGGCGCGGTAGATGTTTACGAGGTCTTCGCGCTCCAGGTCCACGGGGCTCGCGGTGAGGCCACGGGAGCCGGAGGCGAGGGCGTCGTCCACCATCTGCTCGACGTGTCCCTCCTCCATCCCGAGCTTGCGCGCGCTCGCTTCCAGGCCGGCCGAACGCGCGAGCCGGCGGAAGGCGTCGGCGGCGAGCTCCGGTCTCGGCTCCTCCCCGAGCCATCCGGCGACCTCGGCGAAGCGTTCGGGGTCGCCCGTGTGTACGCGGTCGAAGACGGCCGGTTGCAGGGCGGCGAGGCCCTCGCCGTGGTGGGCGTCCAGGCGCGCCGAGAGGGGGTGCTCCAGGGTGTGGGTGATGATGCTCGCCGAGGTCGAGAGCGCCTGCCCCGCCAGGGCCGCCCCCACGAGCACCGCGCCGCGCGCCCCGGCATCATTCGCGGCGAGCCGTGGGATCGCGCCGATCAGCAACCCCGCCGCCGCGCGGGCGAGGGCGTCGGAGAAGGGGTTCTGCTTGCGGGCGACGTAGGACTCCATCGCGTGGCACAGGGCGTCCATGGCGCTTGCGACGGCGTAGCGGGTCGGGGCCGTTGCCGTGACGTCCGGGTCGAGGATGGCGACTTTCGGGACGCAGGCGGGGCCGCGCAGGGAGCCCTTGAGGCCGGTCTCCTCGTCGGTGAGGACGGAGGTGTCGTTCGCCTCGCTGCCGGTCCCGGCGACGGTCGGGACGCAGACTATGGGGGGCGCGCCGTAGAGGTCCGAGGGCGACTTCTCCTTGCGCAGAAAGCGTGTGATCGGCGCCCCGTGCGCCGCGACGAGGGCGGCGGCCTTCGCCACGTCCATCACCGAGCCGCCCCCGAGACCGACCACGAGGTCGCACCCGGCCTCGTTCACGGCCGCCCCCGCCCGGTTGGCCTCGGAGGCGCGCGGGTTGCCCCGGACGCCCTCGAAGAGCTCGTGGGCGACGCCGGCCTCTTCGAGCCGGCCGAGCACCCTCTCCAGGAGGCCGGTCTTCCGGGCGCTGCCGCCGCCGATCACGACCAGGGCCTTCTCGCCGAGCGGGGCGGAGAGTGCTCCGATCCTCTCCACGCTCCCCGGCCCGAAGACCAGGCGCGAGGGCAGAAGGGCGTCGAATGGGGCCATTTCTTCGCTCAAGACGGCCCCCCGGTCGGGTGAACGTCTGGCGTTAGCATAATCGAGAACGGGTCCGCCGGGGACCCCTACAGCCCGGCGGGGGCGCGGTCGGGGTGGGCGACGCCGCTCTCCATGGCCGCGTCGCGGGTGGCGGCGGCGACGCGATCGTGGACGTCTCTGTCGAGCACGTCGGGGACGAGTTCGGACTCGTGGGTGAGGTCGGCTATGGTCTCGGCGGCGGCGAGCTTCATGGGGAGGTTTATCTCGCTCGCCCCGGCGAGCAGGGCGCCGCGGAAGATGCCCGGGTAGCCGAGCACGTTGTTCACGCTCGTCCCGTCGGCGGCGAACGCCGCGCCCGCCTTCAGGGCTTCCTCGGGCGCTATCTCAGGGTAGGGGTTGGTGAGCGCCAGGATCACCTGCCCCTCCCGCACCATCCCCGGCTCGATGAGCCCCGCCACCCCGGTCGTCGCCACCACCACGTCCGCCGCGCGCATGACGGTCCGCATATCGGTGACCTCTATGCCCTTCGCCGCGGCGCGTTCGTGCGAGGCGGGGTTCGGGTCGGAGGCGAGGACGCGCTCGGCCTTGCCGTCCACCATGAGGGCGGCTATCCCGAAGCCCGCGGCCCCGAGCCCGATCTGCCCGACCGTCGCGTTCTCCAGCGGGACCCCGGCGTGGCGGCCCGCGACGATCGCCGCGGCGAGCGTGACCACGGCCGTCCCGTGAACGTCGTCGTGCATCACGGGCTGCGGCAGCGCCTCGATGAGCCTCCGCTCGATCTCGAAACACTCCGGCGCCGAGATGTCCTCCAGATGGATGCCGCCGAACGTCGGGGCGATCCTCACGACCGTCTCCACGAACTCGTCAGCGTCTCTGGTGTCCACCAGTAGAGGCATCGCCGAGATGCCGGCGAGCTGGTGGTAGAAGACGGCCTTCCCCTCCATGACGGGCATGGACGCGACGGGCCCGATGTCGCCCAGGCCCAGGACGCGCGTCCCGTTCGTGCAGATGGCGACGCTGCGTCCGATCATGGTGAGGCGCCTCGCGAGCGCCGGGTCGTCCGCGATGGCCGTACACGCCCTGGCGACCCCCGGTGTGTACACGTCGCGCATGTCCTGCACCGTCCTCACCGGCCGGATCGCCTCTATGG
>JADDPV010000115.1 GCA_016781705.1 Rubrobacter sp. | reverse complement strand
CGGCCGGCGCGATCAACGCCCTCCTGATGGCCGCCCTGGACGTCCCGAGCGAGCCCAAAAGCGAGGAGGCGGTACGCCTACTCGCGGCCCTCGACCTCGACAAGTTCGTGGACGGGGGACGGGACGCGAGGGACTTCCTCGATGCCATGCGCCTCGGCGGCGGGTGGATGAGCGTGCCCAGACAGCTCTGGGAAGGCGCGCAGGTACTCGACGACCTCTGGAGGGACTTCGGGCTGAACCCGGGGGAGGAGTTCCGGAGGTGGTTGTCCGGCGTCCTGGCGGACGCTGGCGTGCCCTCCGCCCACGACCTCGGGCGACGCATGAGGGAGCTCCCTCGCAGTTTGCAGAGACGCGACAAACCAGAGGAACCTACGTTAGAGCGCGACGGTTTCCGCCTGGCGCTGGTCGCCGCCGACATCTCGACGCAGACCAAAGTCGAGTTCCCGAAAATGGCGCCGCTCTACTGGAGGGACCCCGACGGGGTGGACCCGGCGTTCTTCGTGCGGGCCTCGATGTCCATCCCGTACTTCTTCCACCCGTTCAGGAGAGCCAGAAAGGACATGCCGTCCTGGGAGACGATGAGGGACGAGTGGGAGAGGTTGGCCGGTTACCGGGCGGAGCTGCCCGAGGAGTGCATCTTCGTGGACGGCGGCATCATGTCTAACTTCCCGATAGACCTGTTCCACAAGACGCACGGAGAGCCCGCCGCCCCCACCTTCGGGGCCAAGCTCGGCCAGGACGAGAGGCGCGGCGAGATCGGGGACCTCAAGGGCTACACGTGGGCGATCTTCGACTCGGCCCGCCACTGCCTGGATTACGACTTCATCTTCCGCAACCCCGACTACAAGAGGCTCCTCACCTATATAGACGTCCGGGACTACGACTGGCTGGACTTCGGGATGAGCGAGGAGACCAGGCTCGGCCTCTTCCGCCGCGGCGTCGAGGCGGCGGCAACCTTCCTGCGTGCCTTCGACTGGAAAGGGTACAAGGAGATCCGGTCGAAGACCGCCGAGGTGGCAGAAACCGCGAAAGCAGTCGAAGCGAGGACCGACGGCGGCCCCGGTGCCCCGGCCCGACCTCCCCGCTGAGCCCGGGCTACGAGATGATCCAGCGCGCCGCGTGGTAGCTGGCCGTGCCGTCGGCGCCGGCCTCCGACCGGAGGGTTCAGGCCGGCTTGCGCCGCTGCAGCCAGGAGCACCATTCGTCCACGCCCCGACCCGTGCGAGCGCTCATGAGCACGCGTTCGACGCCAGGGTTGACCGCGTCCAGGTTCCCGAGCAACTGCTCCAGATCGAAGTCCAAATGCTCCAGCAGGTCCACCTTGTTGACCAGCGCGAAGTCCGCGGACCTGAACATGAGGGGGTACTTGAGAGGCTTCTCTTCACCCTCGGTGAACGAGTAGACCATGACCCTGGCGTCCTCCCCGACCTTGAACTCCGCCAGGCAGACCAGGTTCCCGACGTTCTCTATGACCAGCACGTCGATGTCGTGCAGCGGGAGCTCGGAGAGGCCCGAGCGCACCATGCTGGCGTCGAGGTGGCACTCGCCGCCGAAGCCGGGGCCCGTGTTTACCTGCACCAGCGAGACGTGGAAGCGCGTGAGACGGTCGGCGTCCAGGGTCGTCTGCACGTCGCCCTCCAGCACCCCCAGACACAGGTTGCCGCGCAGGCGTTCCAGCGTGCGCTCCAGCAGGGCCGTCTTCCCGCCCCCGGGGAGCTCATCATGCTCACGACGTAGTTCCCGGCATGGTCGAACTGGTGCCGGTTGGCCTGGACGAGCGCGTCGTTCGCATCCAGGACGATCTTTTTTACGGCCGTGCGGTACATTTTTGTCTCCCTCCTACGGCGCCCTTAGCTTTCGGCAATCGGCAGTCGACTCTTGGTTCTTTTATCACTGGTTGATCCGCGGCTCCGCGGTGCGCTTATGTCTCCTCCAGATTGAGAAACTCCACGAACAACTCTTCGCCCCCGAGGACTCGCAGGTCGAAGCTTCCGCAAGCCTCGCACTGTAGGGGGAACTGCGTAATCTGGCTCTCCGCCCCGCAATCGCGGCACATCCCGGTGGCCGGGACCTCCTCCATCGCCAGCTCGGCGCCTTAGATCGGCATACCCTACGCTATGAGCTCGAAGCTGAAAGTCAAGGCCGAGGGGACGACCTCTGGCGCAGATGGCCGACCTTCAGGTACACCTTCGTCACGCGCCGTCCATTCGCGTGGCGGCGGGCGATCTCGACGATGGGCTCGGCTATGGCCAGCTCGTGCAAGGGTCAGCTCTCTCCCCTCAGTTCCTCCATAAGGCCACGCAGTACGTGGTAGATCGACGCCTGGACCTCCTGGATGCGCGGGATGTAGTCCGAGCGCACGACTATCGCGTGGTCCGCGAGCCGCTCGCTCACGACCCTGCCTCCATCGTAGCCCAAGATCCCCACCGTGAGGAGACCACGCTTGCGGGCCTCCTCGAGGGCGGCCAGGATGTTGGCCGAGCCCCCGCTGGTGGAGATCCCCACCGCGACGTCCTCCGGCCTGGCGTGGGCGATGAGCTGCCGGAGGAAGATGGCCTCGCCACCGATGTCGTTGGCGATAGCTGTAATGTTCGCCGGCTCGGTGGACAACGAGACCGCCGGGACGGGTCTAAAGCCCGGTGGCGGGGCCACGCAGTCGGCGACCAGGTCGTTCGCGTCCGTGGCCGATCCGCCGTTGCCGAAGGCGACGATCTTGCCCCCCCGCTTCAGCCGTCCGGCGACGGCCGCCGCTATCTCGGAGATGGCGCCCGCCTCCGTCTCGGCAGCCGCCGCCCGCATGCCGTTTACCTCCTCCATCTTCTGCAGCATCGAGCCCTGCACTTGTTCCACGACCTCTTCGAGTTGCTGCTTCCCTTTGCCCAGGAAGGGGTAGAGGAAGGAGGAGGCCCCCACGTTGTGCCCCTGTTCGCGGTGCTCGAAGTACACGTGGACCGTCTCCCAGAGCATGTGGTAGAGGACCTCGAAGACCTCCTGGCAAACAAACGGATCCTCGTCCGGCGGAGCGAAGGAGTACTCCCCGGTCTCACCCGTGAGGGCGAAGGTGAGCGCGCCCCGCTCCCGAGCTGCGCCCAACGCTCGCTCCACCGCGTCGTCCCTGGCCGGGAAAGAGAAGCCCATGACCATATCCTCCGGCCGCAGGATGACCGGCAGGCGGAGCTCGAAACCCGGGCTTACGTCCAGCGCCGGCAAAGCGCGCTTGCCCACGATGACCGGGTGCACGAACTCCACCGAGACGTGCTGGGCGTCGGTGGAGGCGGACCCGTTACCAAACGCGAGGAGCCGCCCGCCGGCCAGAAAGCGTTGAGACATCTCGTGGCAGGCCTCGGCCAGACGAGGAGCCTCAGCCTCGAAGAACGACTCGAATATCGCGTTGCGCCGGAGCAGCTCTTCTCTACCACGAGCCGCGAGCGTCTTCGTGTCTACCGGCCGCATCGTCCGCGCCCCCGGTGCATCGGGCGCGCCCGGTCGTTCGGCCCGGCTTCCGCCGGCTCCCTTGGGCGGTCCGACTCGTAGGGTCGTGGTATGACTACACTGTATCGGGGTCGTATTACGGCTATAGTCTCCTCCTGTCTCCACCCGCCGACCGCGTGTTCGGCGGCGCGCCCCGACCTTCATTATACAGCACGCATCCCACGCTACTTTCGACGATAAACACACCGGGCTGGAGAAGCTCTCTCCGGCTTCGGGTCACGGGAGCGCCCATATACACTGTCCCCTACAGCGTTCGCATCCCCGATGGTTAGCGCATATTCGACCAATCAGCCCGGCTCGCGCTTATGAGATCCAGTTTCCCACCCTGCCGGATTCAGCCCACGTTCCACCGGCTTTCGAGAATAACCAGAAGCCACCGGATCCTACGTGCCAATCGAACTGCTGTCCGGCGTAGATCATCGCCTGCGTCACGGCCCGGTCGAAGCCGACCCGCGAGAACCGGAGCGTGCCATCCGACTCCGGGAACGTCCGGCGAAACCGGTTCCATCCCTCCCGGTCCCGGAAGATGTGATGAAATTCTTCGTCGTCCACACAGACCAGCCTTCCTCCCGGGTTGAGGTCCGGTTCGACCGGATGCCGCTCGCGGTTTTTCGCGAGGAAGTCGGCCAACGTCTCTTCGCCAAGCCCTTCCAGGTTCTCGCGCAGGTAAGAGAGCGCCCGCTCTTCACCACCAGGCAGGGGCAATCCGCTGCGGGTCAAAGAACGAACAACTTGCCTGTCGCCGATGTACAGATGATCGAAACAAACGGCCAGGACCTCCCGTTCGTCAGCGATGGTTCCGTTGAACGACACAGACAATTCTCCTCTTTCGCATAGTTATCGACACGCCTCGATGTTACGTCGGGCTACGGCAAGACGAGTACCACCCGAAGAGGGCACGCAGCTTCCGACCGGGATCGAACTCGAAGGTCCACCTCTCGTTTCGGCTCCAGATAGAAGCCCCGAAGCCGGGCAGGGTGAGCCCACGGTCAGAGAGGAAGGTCTGCCATGTCTCCCCCAGCACGCTGTCCAGCCACCGCGCGGGCGTGGCTTCGCCGGTCCGCATCCGGCCGGCGAGGCGGCAGACGAACTCTTTCTTGGCTACCGAAAGGCGAGAGGCACGAAAGGTGATGATCCACATGAAACCGTAGCGGCGTTATCGCAGTCCGTGGGCTTGCAGCGGTGCAATTACCGGTGAAGGATATGCCGCGCGGCGCAACTCGGTGACCCGTTCGAGCGCCAGATAAGGGTGCTGGCAGTGCAACTCTTCGAGACTCCACCCACACGCTTGCAGCTCGACGACCAGTTCCACGACCTCCATCATTGTGCCGAAGATGGTTGGAACATGATCCTCGTTCAGCACAATACATTCGTAGCGTGTCTCCATAGGCACCTCAGCATACCTCGCAGACGTTAGAAGCTTCTACGGCACGTACGGGATCAGTCCTAGCCGGTACGCTTCCTCCTGCACTTCTCTGGGCATCCAGCGCACATCCACGGGCAGACCGTTCACCTCGACGATCCACGCCAGCGGGTTCTCCTCGAGCATGCTCGGCAGGCACCAATCCGGGTGCAACTGCATGAGGCCCAGCCTGCCCCATATCTCTCTGGACTTGTTCGAGGCCGTGCTCTGGCTCACGCTGATCTTCTCGCAAAGCTCACCGGCGCTCATGCGCGGCTCCTGGCTCTGGTCGAAGAGAAAGTTCACCCGAGCGAGCGCGTAGAGAATACCGGCGGCCCATGATCTTGCTCGTCCGCTTTCGAGCGGCGATGGCCTCTTTCTGCTCAGGGCAGCGGCCATTTTTCGAGATAGCTCCGCATATTCCTCGTTCAGGTGCTCCCGGCAGAACTCGTCCGTGATTTCGGTAACGGCTTCATATCTCTCCCTCATTTTCCGAGGGACGCTATGTCCATCCGCACTCATCTCAATCGTCTCCAAGCTTCGAGACCAGCGGCAACCTTTTCGTACTCCGCGCATCTTCGCGACGTGATTGTACAAATCAGGCGCGGTCTGGTGCTACAGCGAGCCGCGGTAAGTGGAGGACCAGCCGAAGAGGGCACGCAGCTTCTGACCGGGGTTGAACTTGAAGGCCCAGCTATCCCTCTTGCGCGCCAGGTAGAAGCCTCCGAAGCCGGGCAGGGTGAGCCCGCAGCCGGAGCGGAAGGTCTGGCACATCTCCTCCAGCACGCCATCCAGCCACCGCGCGGCCGTTGCTTCGTCGGTCTGCATCCGCTCGGCGAGTCGGCGGACAAACTCCTTCTTCTCGATGCGTTCTGCCACAGGTTTCCTTTCACTCTCGACACCAGCAAACGGCACGGCTTCAGCCCATCTCTTCGAACCAGACAGCGATATGTGTCCGCATCCAGGGTCTGGAGTGCCTCTTCGAGCGAGGCATGCTATTCGGTGTCCTCCCAAATCATGCTGCCTATGTCCAGCTCGTCAGGAATAGAGATCATCGTCTTCATTCCAGGTCGGGAAAGTCCGACCGGGGCACCGTCAGCCGCACGGATCGGGGCGTCCTGGGTACCCGCTCGATCAGGCCCCTTGCCTCCAGCGTAAGAATCATCTGATGCACCGCCGGTGGCGACGCCCTGAAGTAGCGCTGCATATCGGCTTCCGACGGAGGGAGGCCGTGGGTCTTGTGTAGTAGTAGATGAAGGAGAGGTATTGGCCTTGCTTCGGCGTGTACCTCGCCTTCGTATCCAGGACGGTTGGCTCTGAGGGCGTGGCGGATTGCTGGTCCGTAGGGCCAAAGGTTTGGCCCGCGCGGTGCCCGGCCAGGCGGCGTTCGGTTTCCACGGGATCTTCGTCCAGGCTCTCCAGAAGGCGATGCGCCAGAGATGCACGCTCGCGGATCGGGAGTTTCAGTGCTTCGGCTTCGAGCCGTTCCGGGGGCATGCTCATGGTTTGAACCGCGGTTCACACCGGAACATAGCACGCCAAAAGGCTCCCCTGTAGAGGAGGCGCGGCTTAACGTCAAGCTTCACCGGGGGCGCACTCGAGTGGTTGTCAGAGGGATCGTGCGTAGCATTACAGCTCATCCCGGTCTATCGAATAGTATTCACACCAGAAACCGACGATGTCCATGACCAGAGGCGCCGATTCCGGAATGAGCCCCGTCGCATACCTGGGATTGTAGCGCTCGGTATAATCCCGCGCCAAACGGTATGCCCAGCTCGGGGCAGAGTACGGCGATAAGACGCATCGCACCGCGTCCTCCACGACCAGGATATATCGGTTCTTGATCATCCTCGCTGTTCCGTACGGAATGGGTTTGTACTCATCGTTCACACTCTCGAGTTCACGCAGCAGATCTCTAAGTACTTCGCGTTTCGGGTCGGAGGGTCTCTCGACATAGCTCCCGAGCCGTTCGACGGCCCTTTCGATCAACTCGTTGTGCATCTCCCGTTCGTTCTTGCTCAGATACTCCGAGTCGAATATCTCGCTGGCTCTCTGGCTGGTATGGTTCGCCAGACACACGGCAAACCGGGCTGCGGCTTCGGGATCTTCACATAAGGACTTGAGGCTCGTCAGCCGCGTGATAGAGAAGTTCGCGCCTTCGGACAGCTCTCTCGCGATCTGCGCGAGCTTTCGGATCCTGCTCAGTACGGCTCTTGGAGGCTTTTGTCCCATAGGGTAATCGTACCGCTGCTTACGGCATAACGTGCCCGAGAAGGGAGCTATACCCCGATGCCGGTCTCTGCGCCGATGACGACGAACTTACCTTCGTCGTCCGGCCCGAGGTGGGAGCGACTGCCACGTTCGTAGATCTCATCGCCGCGCCGGGCGGTCTCTTCGGCCGAGTAGCGAGGCTGGTATGGGGACATGCTTCTTCTTCCATGCCGAGGCGCAATGAGACGCGCTTACCTTCATTTTATCGGATATGCGCAAGCGGGGATTTGCCTCCGGTTGATTCGCTGTCGAATCGCCACGTTTCCGCGGTCGCAGCAGTGTTCCGCCAAGCAGTGCGGCTCGACGCTCGGCATCAGCGGTGGCGGCGCAGCGCCGTCCGCTGCATGCCGTTGTTCGGCGGCTGGCTAACGACGCCTACGAACAATTACTTCGTAGCCGCGGCCCCACACCAGCTCGTACTGTTCCAGAATCTCCGCGAACTGTCGCTCGGCCTCATACTGCCACGGCTGTCGCACCTCGTGTGCGAAGGCGGACCCGAACGCCTCCTCCGCGCCCGAGTACTCGGCGTAGTCCCTTCCCTCTTTCTCTACATAGCGGATGCCGCGCAACCGATCGAAAACCGCTTCCCGCTCGGTCTCGTCATCGATTGTCTTTAGGTTCCAGTCATCAGGCGTCGATCGAAGGAAGTCTGACAAGTGTGTAATCAGATCTGGATCGGTACTCATAATCACCTCGATGGGATAAGTTCTTGTCCGCCGAACTAGTAGTTATACCGTTCCGGGCTATTGATGTCACAACGCCTCTACCGCCTCCACCCAC
>JADDPV010000166.1 GCA_016781705.1 Rubrobacter sp. | reverse complement strand
CCCGACCAGTTGGCGCGCATGGCGGTCGCCAGCGTGGGGTTGGGGAGGATCGCGGGCGTCCACTCCAAGGTGTGGATCCTGGCGATGAGGGCCGCGTTGATCATGCGGGCCGTGTCGTAGAGCTTCTGGTCGGAGAAGGCGGGGTGGCTCTCTTCGAGCATCGCGCAGATCCGGTTGTGCTCGCGGGCGAAGAGCTCGTGGAGGATGGAGAGCCCTACCCACCAGTTGCGGCGGAACCCCGTCTTTTCGACGCCCAGGAGGCCGTCCACGGGCAGGCGACCGTCGCGGTCCAGGAGGAGGCGGCCACCGGCGTGGGCGCGCAAACTTTTGGCGACGGCGGGGTCGGCGCCGTAGAGCTGGCAAGCATCCCACCAATGCGTGTTCTCGTTGAGGTGAGCGGTAGGCGGGTAGTGAGGGCCGGGTCGCTTGGCGGGGTCCGGGAGGGAAGCGGGGACAGACATGGCGGCGACGCGGTACTTCTTGCGGAGGGGGTCGTCGGGGCTTAGGGGGATCTCGTAGTGGGCTGTGTTGTCCCAGGCGACGGGGCCGTGGGAGAACCAGTCGTGGGTCATGAACTGGATCCAGGCCGCCGCGATGAGGTTGAGGGAGGGGACGGGCCGGAACCGGTCGCGGGTCATCAGGCGGCGCGAGACCTCGCGCGGGTTCGGGGAGAGCAACCGGTGGTGGTCGGGCCGGCTGGCCCCGCTGCGCCAGGGGGTGTTGCGGCCGAAGCGAAGGCGACGCGAGGCGCCCATCAAGGGGTCCTGGAGGTCGTTGTAGGTCCCGTCTATGGCGCGGACGTGCTCGGCGTCCGGGGGTCTCGGGGGGAGCGCGGCGTAGCTTCGCTGGGCGTCGCGTTCGGCCGGGGCGTAGGTGTCGAAGAGGTTGTCGCGGTAGAGCCGCCGGCGCGTCCGGACGAGCTGGAGGAGCGCGAGGAGCCTGGGTTTGCGGTACCAGTCCGTCCAGGGGGTAGCGAGGCGGTTGGGTTTGGGCGCGAGAGGTGAGGTCTTCATCGGAGGTGCTTCCTTGCATTCGGGGATGAGGGGCCGGGAGGGCCTGGTTCTTTCGGAACCAGGCCCTCCAGATTTTTGGGGATGGGGATCAGACATTTGGGTGGGGTGATAGGGATCTGGCGTGTTCAGGTCTCGGTGGAGACGGTGAGGAGTCCGGAGATGCCGTCCGGTTCGTCGAGGCCGACGAAGTAGTAGTAGACCTGGCCGAACGCGGCGGTGTCGCAGCGGTAGACGGCGCGTTCCTCGTAGGAGCGGAGCATGACGCGCTCGATTTTGCGGAAGCCTTTGGCGCTGCGGACCTGGCCGGTGTCCATCCACTTTTCGATCCCGGTGAGGCGGTCGAAGGCGGCGTCGAAGTCCTGACGGGCTGTGGAGCCGTCGGGGGTTACGGGGCAGCCGGAGATCTCCTCGAAGCGAGCGGGGTCGGGGAGCTCGGTCTCGGCTCCGCTCGGGTAGGAGACGAAGGTCCAGGTGGAATCGGACTCGGACCCCGGGTACTGGACGCCTTCGGAGGCGCGCAGGAGCTTCTTTTCGAGGCGGGACTGGTTCGAGGAGACGGGGGTGGCCTCCTCCTGGGCGACGGCGCCCTCGGCGAGGAGCGCGAAGGCGAAGAAGGAGACGGCGACGGTCGCGAGGATGAGGTCCCAGGTGGTCTTGGCACTGAGGCGGGGACGGCGGGAGGTGTGTGCGTGCGGGGGGACGGAGGAGGTCTGGTGGTTCATGCGGCGATCCTTTCGGTCGGGAGGTGGACGACGTGGGGGTGGTCGGTGCGATGGTCGAGCCAGCACATGAGGGCCGCGCGGGCGGGGGCGCCGCTGGTCTTGGGGGTCAGGACTGGGTGTTTGAGGTGGTCGAAGACCTTGAGGGTCTTGTCGCGGCTGGCGGCGTTTTCGTGCAGCTGCACGGCGCCTTGCGGGCCGGTTATGCGGTCGCGGGCGCCGTGGAGGACGAGGAGGGGGCAGGTGAGGTCCTGGAGGCGCTCCAGGGCATCGTCGGCGGCGGCCAGGAGCTCGGAGGCCATGCGGGCGGGGGTGGGGCCGGAGTAGCACAGGGGGTCGGCGCCGGGCCGGCAGCGCTCCTCGCACGGCGGGGTGACGGGGAGGTTGGGGGCGAAGCGGGAGACGTGGCGGACCAGGGACTTTATGACGGGCCGGATGGGGCCGGGGATCCTGGGGACGGGATGGAGGGCGACGCCAGCGACGATCAGGCCGGCGAGGGGTACTTCGCTCGGGCGGAGGGCGTAGCGCAGGGCGATGAGGGAGCCCATCGAGTAGCCGAGCGCGAAGAGCGGGGCGTGCGGGTAGCGGCCGGCGGTGCGGCGGAGGAGGGCTGCGAAGTCTTCGGTGAAGTCGTCGAAGCGGTGGCAGGTCGCGCGAGGGCCTTCGCTGCGGCCGTGGCCGCGGTGGTCGAGGGCGGCGACGAGGTAGCCGGAGTCGACGAGCTCGGCGATGGGCCGGGCGTGGCGGTTCGCGTGCTCGCCGTAGCCGTGCGCGAGCACCACCAGGGCTCGGGGGCGGGCCGGGTCGTGGGGCGGACGTGGATGCCACTCGTACGTCCGGAGACGCTGGCGGTCGTGGGCGACGATCTCCTCGACGAGCGAGCTTCGGTGGCCGGTGAGCTGCGCGGGGTGAGGGGTGGGAAGGGTCATTATGCGCTCCTCCTGTCGGTGGTGGTGGGGATCCAAGGCCGGGATATCCCGCGGCGCCGCCGGATAGCCCGCTCGGGGACGCGGGGCAAGCCGCGCAAGAAGGGGGCGGTGGTCTCGGAGACGGCCGGCTCGTGGTCGGCCGGGGCTTCGGCCCGGGCTGTGGCTTCGCCGCGGGCGCGGGAGATTAGGCGGGCGCCGATGAGGGTGTCGAGGGCGGCGAGGACGAACAGGCGGGTCATGGCGCGCTGCTCGAAGTCGGCGAGGCTCTCGGTGGTGAGGAGGGTGCCGACGAAGACGAGGGTTACGGCGAGGATGACGAGGTAGGCGCTCTTGGCGAGGAGGAAGAGGGCGGAGGCGCGAAGGACGAAGCTGACGCTGTCGCGGATCGCCTGGCGCGCCCCCCGGCGGTGGGTGGTGGTGGTGTTGTGTGCCATAAAGCCCCCGTCGCTCTGCGAGTGGTCCTGGGGCTTGGGACCCTGCCCCGTCGGGCAAAGAACCGCGGCCCCTACGGGTGGATTATCTGGGGGGCGGGAGGCGCGGTGTAGAGGCCGGATGGCCCCTTTCGGGGGGTCAGATGGCCCTTTTTCGGGAGCGGCCACCCGGGCGGACGAGGCCGAGCTCGATGGCGCGGACGGCGGCCTGGGTGCGGTCGGAGACGCCGAGCTTCTGGTTGATGCGTTCGAGGTGGTTCTTGATGGTGGAGAGCGAGATGTGGAGGGCGTGGGCGATCTGGCGGTTGGTAGCGCCCTCGCACAGGGCTTCTATGACCTCGATCTCGCGCGGGGTGAGCGCGTGGCGGCTTCGCTGGGCGTTAGGGTCGTCCGGGATGGCCTCGCGCTCGGATCGCCGGGGTTCGGTAGCTTCTTGTTCGGGAGCGTCGTGGGAGAGTCTTTGGAGTAGCCGCATGGCGAGGTTGGGGTTGAGGGGAGAGTCGCCGGAGAGGACCTTGCGGACGGCGCCTACGAGCTCGGCGCGGGTGCTCTCTTTGAGGACGTAGCCGGCGGCGCCGTTGCGGATGGCTTCGAGGAGGTAGTCGACGGACTCGTGGGTGGTCACGATGAGGACGGCGGTCCGGGGGGAGGCGGCTTTCACGCGGCGGGTGGCCTGGAGGCCGTCCATGCCGGGCATGCGGACGTCCATGAGGACGAGGTCGGGGGCGTGGGCGCGGCAGAGCTCGACGGCCTGGTAGCCGTTCTCGGCCTCGGCGACGACCCGGAGGTCGGTTTCGCGGGCCAGCATGGTTCGGATGCCTTCGCGGACGAGGGCGTGATCGTCGGCGATTACCAGGGTCTTGTCGGCGGTTGCGTCGGAGCCTTTCAAGAAGTGTGCACCTTTCGCATGGCTTCGTCGTCTGTTGGGGCTTCGGGGGGGAGGGGGAGCTCGGCGATAAGGCTGGTGCCTTTGCCGGGTTTGCTCTCGACGAGGAGGGTCCCGTCGAGGAGGGCGAGGCGCTCGCGCATCCCGGAGAGGCCCACGCGGGTACCGGGACCGGCTGCCCCCGGGCCGCGGCGGGGATCGTCGGCGGCGTCGAAGCCGCGGCCCCAGTCGCGGACTTCGAGGCGGACGCGCGGGGTCTTGCCGTTGGGTTGGCCGGCTTCGCTCGCCCTGTTGGCGACGCGGGAGAGGGAGAGGGCGGCGCGGTTGGTGGCTGCGTGCTTGCGGACGTTGTTGATGGCCTCCTGGGCGACGCGGTAGAGGGCGGTCTCGAGCTCGGGGGCGAGGCGCTGGTCGCCGAGGTCCCCTTCGTCGTAGGTGGCGTCCCATCCTTCGTCGCGGAGCTCTTCGACGAGGAAGCGGAGGGCGGCGGCGAGGCCGAAGTCGTCGAGGGCGGTGGGGCGCAGGTTCTCGATGATGTGGCGGGCCTCCTTTACGGCGCGTTGGGCGAGCTGTAGGGGGCGGTCGAGGGCGCCGGGGGCGACGGTGGCGCCGGGGGGGTGGTCCTCGGCGAAGGCCTGGAGGAGCTGGTGGGTGGCTATGAGGAGTTGGGTCGGGCCGTCGTGGACCTCGTAGGCGACGCGGCGGCGTTCTTCCTCCTGGGCGGCGAGGAGCTTGCCGACGAGGGTTTCGAGCTGTCGTTCGCGTTCGGCCAGTTGTTCGGTTCGCAGGACCACGCGTTCTTCAAGGGTGAGGTTGAGGTGGCGGATGTGTCGTTCGGCCTCCTTTCGGTCGGTGATGTCCTGGATCTGGGCTACGAAGTACAGGGGAGAGCCGTGGAGGAGGTCGCGGACGAGGGAGGCGGAGAGGAGGATCCAGACGGTTTCGCCGGACTTGCGGAGGTAGCGTTTCTCGAGCTGGTAGGCGGGGACCTCGCCGGCGAGGAGCATGCGGACGTGGTGGAGGTCGGCCTCCAGGTCGTCGGGGTGGGTGATGGACTGGAAGTCGCGCAGGAGGAGCTCGTCGCGGTCGTAGCCGACGAGCTCGCACAGGGCGAGGTTGGCGTCGAGACAGGAGCCGTCGGGGGCGACGAGCGCCATGCCGATGGGGGCGTGGGTGAAGGCGCGCTCGAAGCGTTGGCGGCTCTCCTTGAGGGCTTTCTCGGCGCGCCGGCGCGCGAGGCCGGCCCGGACGGCGAAGGCGAGGATGGCGGCCAGCAGGAGGAGGAGCATGGCTGTCAGCAAGGGTTGGGCCTCCTGTTGTGTCGTGGGCGGCTTCGGGGGGCGTTCACGGTCCGACGTCCTCCGGGCACTTGGCCCAGAGCCCGACGTCTTCGTCGCGGGCGGCGTCGGCTATGTTTTCGTAGCGGCGGGAGTAGGTGTGGGCGAAGGTGGTGGGCCGGGCGAGCCCGAGCCGGAGGAGGTCCTCGTTGAAGGGGTGGTCGTAGGTACCGTCGCCGTCGTCGTCGGTGTAGACGTAGGCGAGGGTGCGGCCGTAGGCGTCCTCGGAGTCTCCGATCCGGGGGACCTCGAGCCTGACGACGCGGCCGGGGGTGAGGGTCTTTTTGGAGTAGTCGGATGCTTCGGGGCCGAAGCATCCGACGGGTTCGTCGGGCGCTACGGTTTCGGGGGTGTCCACGCCGATGAGCCTTATGGGGGTGGTCTGGCCCTGGGTGTCCACGATGAGGGTATCGCCGTCGGTGACTTCGGCGATGGTGGCGTAGGGGGTGTCGGCGCCGCCCATGCGGTAGATGAGCCCGTCGAAGCCGACGCGGGAGACGGGGTAGAAGAGGAGGGCGAAGGCGATGGCGAAGCCCACGAAGACGCGCTCGGAGGTGCCGCCCGAGACCACGCGGTACTCGTCGCGGCCTGGGAAGACGGCTATCGCTCGACTGGGCCAGAAGAAGAGGACGCCGCCGACGGTCATCATGTCGGCGAGGATGTGGGAGCCGTAGCCGACGAGGACGGCCACGGCGGGAGCCGGGCGTTCGAAGAACCACCAGAGCGGTGCTCCGAGGGTTAGGGTCACGAGGAACCAGGCGAGCCAGGAGTGGAGGAAGGTGCGGTGGCCGAAGAAGCGGTTGAGCTCGTGGGAGAGGGAGCCGAGCATCCGGCCGGTGTAGGACTTGGGGTAGTCGGCGTCGGGGAGGAGGGAGGCGGCGGCGACGACGATCAGGGAGGGGATCTCGTAGTGGATGTCGAACATGGCCGAGGTGACGAACCAACTGGACTCGGCGAAGATCAGGTGCGTCATCACCCGCAACGACTTGAGGCGCTTTCGGTCGTCGTGCTAACTCCCCTGCGGTCGCTGCATCTTGAAGAAGAAGGGCCTGAGGCCGTACATCAGGGCGAAGACGAGGCCGGCGAGGATGTAGAGCTGCTGGTTGTCGAGGCCGAGGGATATGTACCTGGCGCCCATCGCGACGGCGGCGACCACGAAGATGAGGGGCGTCATGTCGATGTAGCGCTTCTCGTCGTCCACGGAGAGCTCCTCGACCTCCGCGCCCAAGCGCTCGAGGGCGGTCCTGGCGGACCCCGCGAGGTGGCCCTCGACGACGACGCGCTTGTCGCAGACGCGGGGGCCGAGGACGTGCTCGATGACGGGCATCGAGGTGCGCGAGAGCGCGCGCACGAGCTTGGCCTCTCCTTCGGCCGTGTGGGGGATGTCGTGGCCGCGCACCTCGGCGAGCGCCGCCTTGGGGTCGTAGTGGCCGGCTTTCCAGACGGCGACGGCGAGGCTCACGAGGACGTCCTTGCGGGCGCCGCCGGGGATCCTGAAAGCCGCCCCGTTGGCCCGGGCCTCGGCGTCGCGCATGCGCCGGGCGCGGTCGGGCGTCCCCCCGCCGAAGAACCTGACCCACCAACTGCCCTCCGCCCCGACGCCCGGACTGGAGGTGTCGCCGCCGAAGAGGCCGCCGCCGACCCGGGGCTCGCCTCCGCGGCCCGAAAAACCGCCGTTCCCGGTGTCGAAGTCCATCTAGGGCCCTCCTCCTGGCCGGGCGTGTGAACTCACACGCCGAAGATTATACCCGGCATTTCAGTACGGTGGGAAGCGACGCGCGGGTAGGTCCACTAGAGTGGGAGTTGGCGGTGGTGGGTGAGTTGGGGAGGAGGGTTGCAGGAAGGGGAGGAGCGGAGGGCGGCGAGCCCGCGCCCTCGTCCTCGAGCCTGACCTCGAGGCCCTTCTCCAAGCGCCTTACGCGCCTCTCGTCGACGCCTGCTGCTGTTTCGCTCAGCACGTGGGCGTTCCTCCTCCTTGTCGAGCGCCTCGCGGGCCTTGATCAGGCCCTCGAAGAGCTCGTAGTAGATGGTCTCGTCCGGGCCCCATTGGGCGTCGATGACCAGGACTGCGTTGTGGCGGTCGGCGGGCTCGTCGACGCGGCGGCGGAAGATCTCGCGCTCGGGCATGGAGAGTCTTAGGCCGCGCTCGAACTCGTTGATATCGGCGGGCGTCCGTCCGCGAAAGAGGGCGAACACCACCCAGTCGACGGCGGGCAGCCCGTACTCCGGGTCCCCTAGGGGTTCTCCGGTTTCGGCGTCGAGGATCAGGCCCGGCTCGATCTCTTCTCCGACGGCGATAAGGACCTCCCCCGAAAGGCTTGGGAAGACGGCGGCGAGCACGGAGTCGAGCTGGGAGTCGTAGAGCTGCTCGGGGGCGCCGCCCATGTAGGTCGGGTCCCCATAGGCCCAGCCGGCGTCCGAGAAGCGCCTCCTCGCCTCCGGGTCGACCCTCCGGAGGAAACCTCGCGCCCAGTGGTGGTGCTCGAGCGCGCTCATCACGTAGCCCGCGTCCTCCTCCGAGAGGTCGAGCCTCAGCCCCACGAAGGGCGAAGAACCGGCGGGGCCGCTCATCAGACGAACTCCGGGGCGACGGACGGGTCGGCGGCCGCGGGGAGCGCGGCGAGGCCGGAGAACAGGGTCGAGAACAGGCCCGCGTCGAGAGCCTCGGCGACGGCGCCGCTCAAGGC
>JADDPV010000199.1 GCA_016781705.1 Rubrobacter sp. | reverse complement strand
TCCTCGCACGCAGGCTCCTCACCTGGTCCATGGCGATCGAGAGCAGCCGGCGCGCCTGCCTGTGGACGCGGTACCTCCGCTCCGGTCCGAGGGCCCCCGAGGCGTCGCTCACGACTAAGAAGTTGCAGCCGTCGCGCAGACGCCGCTGGCGCCCGGGCTTGAAGAGGGCCTCGACGCCGAGGTTGTCGTAGACCCCGCCGTCCCACAGGTGGACCCGGCGCAGGCCCGGGTCGGTCGGCTCCGTTTCGGTGGTCGATCCTTCTAGGTACCGCTCCCACTGGTAGTCGCCGGTCTCCAGCACCAAGAACCCTATGAGCATCGGGTAGCCGGCGGAGGCCGCCATGGCGTCCGCGACGGGCACCGGCGGCTCGAAGACGTGGCCCGTGAGGTAGTCGCCCATGCGGCGGGGGGCGAACCGCCAGTTCTTGCCCGACTCGTAGGAGGTGGCGTTGATGATCCACCTGGGTTTCGGAGGCATCTCGTTGACGCGTCCCCGCACGCCCCATTCGCGCCGCAGGACCTCGGCGAGCACGTTGGCCCACCCCCTTGAGAGCAGCCGCCACGGCCTGCCCAGCAGGCGGATCTGCGCGGCGCGTTGGATGTCGACGGTCGTCAGAAGGCGCTTCGCCTCGGGGACGACGGCGCCGAGGTACTCGCCGCTCGCGGGCCACGTGTTTTCCGCGACCGTGTAGACGAGCCCGGCGCCGAGGCTGCCGCCGGACACGGTGGAGACGAACTCGACGTTCTCCAGGAGACCCTCCGCGGCGAGCCGGCCCAGCACGCCGAGGTGGAAGACCGCCGCGCGCATCCCGCCGCCGGACAGCGCCAAGCCCATCTGCACATCCGCCTTGCTCGTCGGTACCGAGTTTCGAAACCGGTCTCTCGCCGCCCGGTCGCTTTCCCCAATTCCTGGGTCAGTCACGGCATCTCGCCCACGTACGTGCCCACGTCGCGCTCGCCCACGATGAACATCGTCGCCGGCCGCCCTTCCACTCCCAGATGCTCCTTAAGCCAGTCGAACGCCCTGCGATCGTCGACGCTGGGCGACGGCCCGCGGCCTCGAGGGTGGGAGTGCCACTCCCCCACGTAACGCAGCTGCCCGTCCGTGATTTCCTCGACCTCGCGTACCTTGTCCACGAGGCTCCGGCTACCCCGGATGTAGAGGTCGGGCCACTCCTTGCTGTCCGGCGGGGAGGGCAGCGCGTCGACCACGTAGATGACCTTGCGCTCCATGTCGTACGCGCCGACGAGCACGCCCCCCGTCTCGTTGGGAAGCTTTTTCTGGCGCCACACCGAGATCTTCTCGAGCAGCCACCGGTCCGTCAGTAGGGTCCAGCCGTCGACGCGTCTGGTGATCGCCTCGGTCGGCGCGAGCTCCGAATGCTCGACGCCAAGGTTTTCCTCGTTGGTGCTCCAAAGTGCGACCCGGGCGGTCTCTTCGCCGAGCGCCGCCCGCAGAGCCCGAGAGCCTACTGCCGCGTGGAGGGCGACGAGGTCCTGGGGAATGGTGGCGCTGAGGTCCCGGCAAGACCGCGCGTAGCGTATCCTGCCGGGGGGCCTGCGCAGGTGGTCCCCCAACTCGGGTTCGCTTATCAGCCATCGGTAGTACTGCATCTCGAGCCAGTCGAGCGGGCTCGCCCGGCGGGCGTCCTCGCACAGCATCACGCCGGCGGAGCCGGAGGGATTGAAGAACACGGAAACGCGTCGCGCGGGCGTCTCCCGATCGCGCGCTAGGTGGCGCGCGACCGCAACGGACGCCGAAGCGTCGAGGATGACATCGGCTTGCGCGAGCGCTTCCGTCACCTCCCCCGAGCGCTCGCCCGGAGAGAGCACGTCGGCGACGATGGGTATCGCGACGGATTCGCCCTCTATGGTCTCGTTGGCGACCGTGGCGAGGGCGTCGGCCTTCGGGAACCCCACCGCGTACCCGGAGAGCTCGTGCCGGGCGAGGTTGTGGGGAAGGAGCTTGTCGGGGTCGACGGTCTTCCACTCGCCGTAGCCCGAGCGCACCAGGTTCATGAACACCTGGGACCCCAGGGCGCCCACGCCCACGGCGACGATCTTTCTGCGGTCCGGATTCCCGTACCCCGACAACGCCGCGGCCTCCTCCCTCGAGAAGGCGTAGCTGACGTTGAGCGGTATGACGTCCACGTCCCCGCCCTCGAGGTCTGGTCCGGCCTCCCCCAAAACCTGCCCGTAATGACCATCGACCGCCTCCCAGACCCCCAGCCGCTCCCCTATCTCGCCCGCGGTCTCCATGAACGCGAACGCCCAGACCTCCGAGGTCTCTACGAAGCCTTGGGCGTGCCGGGTCTTGGGCAGCGCCACCACGAGTACCAACCGTTTCTCGAGGAGGTCCAGGAACCGTTCGCTGCGGCGCCAAGACGTGAAACGCTCGCGCAGCTCCCCGAACAGGTCCATCCCCGCCTCCGCGAGGTAGTCCCGGAGCCGGCGCAGGCCGGTCGGCGTCACCCGGACGATGCCGTGCTCTTTGGCGTCAGCGACCACGCTGACGGCGACGTACTGCAGCCCGGCGTGCTCCTGCTCGTCCGCGAGCCTCCTGGCGACGAGCGTGTAGCCGCCCAGCTTGTCTTCCACGGCATACACGCCCAGGAGTTCGGGCGATTCTTCCTCGCCCTCGAACGGGTCCGACGGCAGCACGAGGGACCACGCCGGGCCCATCAGCAGCGGCTCCAGCGGCTGATCCTCGGCGTGTAGTTCGCCGCGAGCGGTGCGCGCGAGCCAGTCGCGGATCCGCTCGATGAAGGCGATCGACGTCCAGGACAGCTTGATCTCGTGGTAAGGCTCGTCGTATAGGCACAGGCTGCGCGGCAGCTCCCCTCCTACGGAGCTGGTCGCGTTTACGTGTGGCACCAAGGGAAAGTCGGCGCGCAGCGCCAGCGCCTCCGGCCAAAGGGCATCGTCCTCGCGGAAGACGGCCGCCACCTGCTCCCGGCGCCGGATGTCGTGCTCGAGATGTTGCGCGAGCTCCACCTCGACCTCGAAGACGACCGCCTCCGCCTTGCGGGGCTCCTCGACGCGCCGGCACTCGAGGAAGCGGCAGTATTGCAGCTTGCCGGCCCGCAGCACGCGTGCCAGGTCGCGAGCCTTGGGGACCCGCAGATCCTCGGGAGCGACCGGCTCCCCCGGCGCCTCCAGGTAAAACGGTTCCTCGGCCACCCCTCAGCCGGCCCTCGGCGAGCGCCTTCCCGCCCTGGGCGCGTTTTGGGACGTGACGATCGAACTGCCCGCGGCGATCGCCTTCTCGACGCGCGCGCCGAACCCGTCGACGGTGATGACCAACGGTTCCGGACGCGAGGGCTTGGGGTGCTGCATGGTGACCACGAACTCACCGTCCGATGCGTGAGCCACACCTTTGTAATAGTTGGCCGCCTGTCGGTGCGGCGGCTGATCGTCGCCGTCGTCGGAGGGTATCGGCTTGCTCGTCGAGACCATAATGCCTCGGCGCTGGCCAAAGGTCTCGAAGAGGGTCTTCACGTCCTCAACAGGCTGCGTAACGTCCTTGCCCTTGTCGTCGCTCAACGACAGGTAGGAGCAGTGGTGAGGGAGCTTCATGACGTCCCACGCGAGCCGATCGTCGTTCCGATGGTAGCGGGTGATGCGGACTATATCCGTGAGCACCTGGTGGGTGCTGTCCGCGCTCAAGAAAAGCCGACTCTCCCGCCCCTGGTAGTTGAACGTAGCCTGCATAACCAGGGAGTCGCGGTTGCGGTCCGTGAGCTCGCCATTCTGCCGCAGGGCGAACGGCGAATGGACGAAAAACTCGACGCCGTCAACTTCCTTACGGAACCCGGGGACAAGCCCCCCGGCGTCGGTGATAATGCGCTCCCGATCTTCCAGTTTGATCCCCCGCCGGCGCAACCACTCCCGGAGCAATTCGGGGCGAGAGAATACCCTGATCCCCCTTCCCTGCACGAGACGGTACCGGGCCTCCGCCTGGAGCACCTTGGCCTCCTCGACCTTGAGGTCCTCCTCGAGAATGAGCGCGGCCGGCACCCACAGGTCCTCTATCTTCACCCTGTCCTGACCCTGATAGCGCGGGTCGTGCCTCAAGTGGAAGAACTCCGTGGCACCATCAATATGATCGCCGTCGAGGTGGCTAAACGCCACTACATCGAACGCGTCACGTCGCGCCGCAACGAGCCTCTCCTTCAGGGCGGCGGCGAGGTCAACGCAGCGGTTGGATTCGTCCTCGGGATCGTGTCTGTTGGCGTAGTCGAAGAGCAGCTTCCGCCCATCGTGCAGTTCCACCAATAAAGAGTCGGCGTTCCCCTCCGGGAAGACGGTGATCTTGTGCGCCACGATTCCTCCTCATCCTTGTGAAATGACGCACGAACGCTAGCACCACGCTCGACGGAAGTCAACGCCTGACACCCTGGTCAATAATAATAACAGTCAACGACATTGACTTGGTGCTGTAAATTGTCTATAATCCCGGTCGTGGAGGTAAACGAAAAGCTTCTGTACACCACGATCGGCGAGCGCTTGAGAAGACGACGGGTCGAGACGAACACGACTCAAGCGCAGTTGGCGGACGAGGTGGGCGTTTTGCGCACCTCCGTTACCAACATAGAGGCCGGACGCCAGAAGCTTCCGCTTCATCTGCTGTACAAGCTGTGCGCCGCGCTCGACGTGGAGGTGTCATACGTTTTGCCGACCGTCGAGCAGGTCGGGGAAACGCCGACGGCAACCGTCGAGGTGGACGGCGTTAGCGAGCAACTGACGCCGAGGTTGGTGGAGTTCCTAAGGAGCTTAAAGGAGGACTAGCTTGTTGCAACGCGAGGCGATCGACGCGGCGCGGCGAATCCTTCGAGAAGAGGGTTACGGGATTCCCGTGGACGTCGAGGGGATCGCCAGGGCACGCAACGTGACGGTCGTGAGGCAGGAGCTCGACGACTCCGTGTCGGGTGTGCTCGTCGTGAAAGCCGGCCACGGCATCATCGGAGTGAACGATAGGCATCACCCCAACCGGCAAAGGTTCACGATAGCCCACGAGCTCGCGCACTATCTGCTACACCAGGAATGCAGCGATCTCTTCGTGGACAGGTCGCCCGTCTTCTTCAGAGACGAGACCTCCTCCGGCGGGGTCAAGCAGCAGGAGATAGCCGCGAACGCGTTTGCGGCCGAGCTTTTGATGCCCAGGGAGGAACTCAAGGAGCGGCTCAATGAGCGCCCGATCGACGCCCTGGATGATATGTCCATCCGGCGCCTGGCGGCGCGTTTCGGCGTGAGCGCGCAGGCTTTGACGATACGCCTAACCAGGTTGGGGCTCGTTCCCGACTGGGTTTCCGCAGAGGTAGGCTAGGGGCATGGACGGCTCCCGAACGCCGAAAGAGAGCATCGTGCCTCGCGGTCAGGAGATCTACGAGCGCCGCGTCCGTCCCAGGCTGGGTCCGAAGGACGAGGGCGCCTTTGTGGTCATCGACGTCCAGAGCGGCGACTACGAGGTCGCCGCGGACGAGGAGGAAGCCTTCGCGCGCGCGGAGGCAAGGCACCCGGACGCGCTGTTCTTCTTCTCCCGTGTCGGGCCGGGCGGGGAACCCGCGCCCGCCCACCGCATCGGCGCCGGCGCCTTCCGCTAGCGCAGTGTTGCCCCCGCCCGTGGTGACGCCGGCGCGGTGATGCGCGGATGGGTGGACGGCGGTGCGCGCGAGGCGCTGCTCCCCCTGACGGTGATAGGCCGCTCCGGGACCCGGACCGAGGTCGAGGCCACCGTGGACACCGGCTTCACGGGTTCCCTGTGCCTACCGCCGGACGTCGTGGGATCCCTGTCCCTGCCCTTCGTCGGCCGGGGCGTCGCCGTGCTCGCCGACGGGAGCGCGGTGGAAACCGACTATTACCGGGCGCGCGTCCTGTGGCACGGTCGCGAGCGCGCGGTCCGGGTGCTCGTGACGCAGGGCGGCCCGCTCGTGGGCATGACGCTTTTGCGCGGGAGCGTCCTCACCGTGGCGGTGTCGCCCGGCGGCGAGGTCACGGTGGAGGAGGCGTGATGGACCTCGCCGCCCTTCGTGCCCCTGCTCTACGTCACCCGCCCACGAACGGCGTGACCGATCCACCCGAGACGCCGGCGTCCCCGCCTTCCGTCGCGCCGAGGTCCGCGGCGGCCGCGTGCGCGTCGGGCAGCGACTCGGCGATCTCCCAGAGGGTGCGCCCGTCCTCAGCCAGCTCCCAGTGGATCGGCCCGTGGGCGCTGCCACCGTCCGACTCGGACCTGGCGCCGGAGAGCTGCAAAACCTTCACCACCGCCCCCGAGGCCGAATACGCGTTGCCGTCCTTGGCCCACGCGAGCGCCGCGTTGGCGCTCTTGCCCGTCCATTCGGCCTCGCCGGCAGAACGGTCCTCTCCCAGTAGCGGGCCCACGAACTCCTGCTCTTTCTGGGTGAGGCTCTCGAGCCTGAGTCTGAGCTTTGCGCCGACCGGGATCGCCCCGGCGGCGAGCAGGCGCGGCACGGCGTTGGGTTTGCGCTCGGGGCGACCCTTTCGCAGCCTCTCCTCCTCGCCCTCGCGGCGCCTTACCCCCACGAGGTAGTCCTCGGCGGCCGGCGGCGGTAGCACGAGGCGGAGGAGACGACCGCGCTCCCGCCGGGCGGGCGCCTCGCCGTCAGCCTCACGCAGCCGACGTCCAGCCCGAGCTCCTGGTGCAGCCACATGACCGTGGTGGTCACCGATGGCCTGAAGCGCTCGGCCAACAGTCGCACCCGCACGGGGCCCAGCCCGTCCTCCGAAAGCGACGGGGCGTGCTCGAAGACGTCCGCCCTTGCTTCTTCGACTCCTATCTTTCGGTGAATGCCATAGGCTTTCACGACGTCCTCCACGGTCAGCTGAGAGCAGTAGGCAGCGTACTTGAGGGCCTGCAGGTCCACGGTGTCCGGGGCCTTTCCCCTCTTGAGCTCCGCTACTAGCGGCGCGCTGGTGGAGGTAAGAAAGAGCAGGTCCAGACGGTCAGCGACGCGCGCGGCACCGAAGCGCCACTGGTCGAGCTCGGCCGTGACAAGCAGCAGCCCCGGGCCCACGATCTCGGGGTTCTCTTCCACCCAACTTTGCAGGTGCTCTCTCTCCTTGTAGCCTATCTCGGCAAGGCTCACGACCTTCAAAGGTTCCGCGGCACCCTCGACCGGGACCCGGAAGATCAGCTCTTCGTCAGATGTCATTTTCGCACTCCCCGTTTGGTCACCGCGCCGTGCAGCAGGGAAGGCGGTCGACAACACGGGCCGCCTCGAAGCCACCCACTGGGAACACGATCCGGCCCGCTTGCAGCGTGGACCTTTACGGCGGTCACGGCCGATCCTCACCAAGGTCGCGCGCGCCTGCGACGCCCTCCACCACGGCTATCTCCTCCTCACCCAAACTGTACAGCGCGTACACGACCCGGTCGATCAGGCCGAGAGTGCCTGAGATCTCGTCCTCAAACGCCGCGATGCCCACTCGGTGGCCCCTGTGGACGCGAACCAGATCAGAGAGACCGACGACCTTTTTCAGCCGGTGCTTCAGCAGCCACTTCCATTGTTCCTCTCCTAAGCGGCCTGCGTCCTCGCGCAGTTCGATCCGCCCATCAGTGAGTGGACCGAGCAACCCGCGGGCCTCGACCATCAAATCGGCGAGGCTGGCGAGCTTTTTCTCGTAATCTTTTGCACCAGGTCTTGGGACCTGAGGCGGCGTCCAAAGACGGCCTATCTTCTGCAGGTCCTTCGCGGGGAGCACCCCTTCAAGGTCCAGGACGAAATTCTCGATCGCCTCCCGACGCTGCCCACCGAGCTCAGATATCCGGCGGCCCAGGTCGTCGAGAAGATCATGCACAACGTCGGAGCGCTCGTTGGTCCGGTCGGGCGTGCCGTCCGGCAGCCTAGTGCTTGCTCAGACGAGACGGTAGGCGAGGGGTTATCCTCCGATGCATGAGAAAACCTATCTTCGTGCGTCCGCTCTCGGACGCCGAGCGCGAGGCCTTGGAGGCGGGCCTCCGGCGCTCGAAGGATGCCTTCGTCCTACGCCGTTGCCAGATCCTGCTCGCCAGCGCCAGGGGCGAGACCTCCTACACCATCGCCCGGACCTTCGGCTGCC
>JADDPV010000051.1:24893-25462 GCA_016781705.1 Rubrobacter sp. | reverse complement strand
GGTGGAGCTCACCGACCTCGTCGTGGAGGTGGACCGCTGGACCCACTTCCTCTCCCGCCTCACCCACGCCGCCGGCTCAGAGCCCAGGACCTCGGACCTCCGGAGGCACCTCCACGCAGCGATCCTCGCCCAGGCCACCAACATAGGCCCCGTGAGGATGGCCGACCTCGCCGACCTCTCCTACGACAGGCTCGCCTGGGCCTACACCTGGTACCTCAGGGAGGACACCCTCAAGGACGCCATAGCCCAGATCGTCAACTTCCACCACTCCCTCCCCTTGAGCGCGAGTTGGGGAGGCGGCACCCTCTCCTCCTCCGACGGCCAGCGCTTCCCGGTGGACGTAAAGGCCAGAAACGCGAGGATGATCCCGAAGTACTTCGGCTACGGCAAGGGCGTCACCTTCTACTCGTGGACGAGCGACCAGTTCTCCCAGTACGGCGCCAAGGTGATCCCCTCCACGGTCAGGGACGCCACATACGTCCTCGACGGGATCCTGGGAAACGAGACCGACCTGCCCGTCGCCGAGCACACGGTGGACACCCACGGCTTCACCGAGACCGTCTTCGCCC
>JADDPV010000051.1:24484-24804 GCA_016781705.1 Rubrobacter sp. | reverse complement strand
GAGGCGAGCGCCCTGCGGGGCGGCCTGGCCCGGTCGCTCCTCTCGAAGAGGATCGACGAGGGGCTCATCCTCAGGCACTGGGACGACATCCAGAGGGTGGTCGGCTCTCTCAAGCTCGGCTGGGTCACCGCCTCCCTGTTCGTCGGGCGCCTGGAGGCCAAGCCGAGGAAGAGCGGCCTGGCCAAGGCGATCCAGGAGTACGGCCGCCTCCAGAAGACCCTGTTCCTGCTTCGCTACGCCGAAAGCGACGACCTCAGGCGCCGCATCGGCCGCCAGCTCAACAAGGGCGAGGACCTCCACGCCTTCAGGCGCTTCCTGTT
>JADDPV010000051.1:0-24451 GCA_016781705.1 Rubrobacter sp. | reverse complement strand
CCCCGAGGAGCAGGGAGAGCAGGCCCTGTGCTCCAACCTCCTCACCGACGCCGTCGTCGCCTGGAACACCGTCTACTACCGGAAGGTCCTCGACCAACTCGTCCTGGAGGGCTACCCCGTCAGGGACGAGGACGTGGCCCACCTCTGGCCGACCCGCCACGCGCACATAAACCCCTACGGCAAGTACTCCATAGACGTCGACGGCGACCCCGGAGGGGTCGCGGAGGCGGGCGGGTACGGCCTGCGGCCCTTGCGTCCCGCATAGCCCCCTCTCCCCCACCGTAGTCGCGTCCTCAACTCAAATGTTAAGAATCGTGAAGGTCGTTGCCGTTTACCCGTTTACTACCGCTGTACCAGAGTCGGGTGCCACCCAAGAAGCTAAGTGACGTTCTCCTTATTCCGTAAGCGACACCCGCCGAGCCTGAATGTCCCCGAGGACAAGGTCAGTTGGTGGGGCGCAGTGGGGGTCCTCGAGCGACGAGATCCCCAGTACCCGCTACGGCCGAGGCGCTTAGCGTCGCAGCTGCGCCCCATGCTCTTCAACGAGCCGGACGCAGTAGCCCGAGATGGCGTTCTTCGTCCCCGCCCGGTGGCTCGCGCCGTACCCGCCGGCCTGCATAGGCGAGAGGAACCCCTCCACCGCGGTCCGCGTCAGGAACTCCGGCCGGAAGTCCGAATCGCCCCCCGGCTTCTCCGCGACCCACGCAGCGATCTGCCTGAGCAGTTACTGTCGCTACCCGGAAGCGGACGTGTTGGGATTCCGAAAGCGCTCCTCGCGCCGCCACGTTGGCCTACCCGATCACGTCGAGGGCGGCGCCGACGATGGTCTCGGGGTCAATGCCGTGGTGCTCGTAAAGCGGGTCCACGTCGCCGGACTGGCCGAACTCCGCGACGCCGAGGCAGGCGATGGGGGTTGTGCGGACGGCGCCGAGGAAGCTCAGGGCGTGCGGGTGCCCGTCCAAAACGCTCACGATCGGCAGCGGCCTCCCTGACGGGAAAAGATCTTCGAGGATCCGGTACTCGCCCCTCCCGAGGCCCTGCCTCGCCTGCACGGCCCTGAAGACGAGGTCGGCGCTGGTCAGGCACACCACGTCCGCCCCTATGTTCCCCTCTTCCTCGAGCAGCTCGGCCGCCCGCACCACCTCGGGCATGACGGCGCCCATCCCCACCAGCGCGACGGCCGGCTTCAGACCGCGCTCGGCTGCGTCGCGGAGGCGGTAGCCCCCTGCCAGGGCCTCGCGCCTGCGGCGCTCCCTCGCCTTCCCGTCCTCCGGCACAGCGGCGAGGGCCTGATCGACGGGGCGAGTCGAGAGACGGAAGTAGGCCGACTCCCCTTCGGGCCTGCCGAGGCGGGCGAGGGCGTGGAGGAGCGTCCACTCGAGGTCTTGGCCGAAAGCGGGCTCCCAGGCCGTGCAGCCGGGTTGCCCGATCCCGATGGAGGGCGTGTAGATCGACTGGTGCGCCCCGCCCTCCGGGGCGAGCGTGATGCCCGAGGGCGTGCCGATCAGTACGGACTGGCCGCCGGAGTAGATGCCGAACGACCAAGGCTCCAGGGCACGCGCGACGAAGGGATCGTAAATGGTGCCTATGGGCAGCAGGGGCTCCCCATCGCGGCTCCAGGTCGAGCCGAGCTCTGCGATGAGCCCGACCAGGTTCGTCTCGGCGATGCCGAGCTCCAGGTGCTGGCCCTTCCGCGTCTCGCGCCACTTGAGCAGGGTCTCCGGGTCGTCGTGGAACCAGTCGGTCTCCTCCTCCAACGACCAGATGCCGACCTTGTTGATCCAGCCGCCGAGGTTCGTGGAGGAGGCGACGTCGGGGCTGACCGTGACGATCCGCGCCGACGCCTCCCCGGCCGCCCTTGGCAGCTCGGCGAGCAGGCGCCCGAGCTCCTGCTGGGTGGAGCTCTTGCCCCGGTAGCGGCCCCACACCTCCGCCGGCACGGGGGGCGGGGCCTTGCGCTCGGGCTCCCGCCGCTCCAGCCGGCGCGCGACCTGCCCGCACAGCTTTGCCTCGGGGCTCCCCTCCGTGAAGGGAGCGAAGGGATCGTCGGGGTCGGTGCCCAGAGTGGCGGCGAGCTCGCGGTGCTGCTCTACGGTGAGGAGGGCGGAGTGGTTCGAGGGGTGGCCCTCTATCGGAAGCCCGCGGCCCTTGATCGTGTAGGCAAAGACCACGGATGGGCGGTCGTTGACGGCGTCCGCCTCCCGGTAGGCTTCGATGAGACTCATGGGGTCGTGGCCGCCGAGGTCGCGGATCGCCGACCGTAGCTCGTCGTCCTTGAGGCCGCCCGCGAGCCTCGCTATCTCGCGGCGCCCCGGGCCGCTCCCGGGCAGCCGCTCCCTGAGCTCCGCGGGCGAGGCGCGCAAGAGGCGTTGGTACTCGGCGTTCGTCATCTCGTCGATCCTGCGCCTCAGGGCTTGGCCGCCCTCCCGCCCGAAGATCTCGCCGAGGAAGCGGCCATACTTGACGGTGGCGCAGTGCCAGCCGGCGGCCCCGAACATGCCCCGCAACCTGTCGGCCGCGGTGCCGGGCACCACGCGGTCGAGGGTCTGGCGGTTGAGGTCCACCACCCACATCAACTCCCCCAACCCGGAGACCGCCGGATCGGCGACCGCCTCCCAGCAGGCCCCCTCGTCGAGCTCGGCGTCGCCGATCAGCGCGATCTGGCGCCCCAAAGCCTGCCCGTCGGCCTGGGTGCCGTCGGCAAGCGGGCCGAAACGTCCTGAGACGTAGCGGCGGGCGACGGCGCCCCAGATCGGGGCCGTCGCCCCGAGGCCCACGGAGCCGGTCGAGTAGTCCACGGGGTAGGGGTCTTTGGTGCGGCTCGGGTAGCTCTGCAGCCCCCCGTAGGCCCTGAGCTCGGTGAGGTAGCGGCGGTCGAGACGCCCCAAGAGGTAGTTGATCGCGTGCAGCACCGGCGAGGCGTGCGGCTTGACCGAGACCCGGTCCTCGGCCTTGAGGTGCGCGAACCACAAAGCGGTCATGATGGAGGCCATGGAGGCGCTGGAGGCCTGGTGGCCGCCGACCTTTACCCCGGAGTGGTTGGGCCTGACACGGTTGGCGTGGTGGACGACGGAGGTCGCGAGCCACAGAACCCGTCGTTCGATACCGCGCAACACCTCCTCGACGGGCGGTTGCTCGTCCAGGGCCCCGGCGGCCTTCGTCGCGTTCTGAGGGTGCGCCCGAGGCCCGAACATCAGGTCCCTCCCTTGCGGGCCTTCTGCACCTCTTGGCGAACGGCGGCGGCCAACAAGAGGTAGTCTACTCCGACGTTCACCATGGAATACCCCTGCTCGGCGTACCCTTTGGCCGCTTCCCCCGAGGTGCCGTGCAGGCCCACGGCGACGTCGTTTTTGCGGCAGGCCTCGCGTACGCGCTCTACGGCCCTGGCGTGCTCGGCCTCCCCGTCGCCGAGGTCGAGCGGAAGTCCCAGGGCCAGGGCAAGGTCCGCCGGGCCTATGTAGATGCCGTCGAGGCCCGGGGTGGCGGCGATCTCCTCCACGTTCTCGACGCCTTCCCGCGTCTCGATCTGCGCGATGCATAAGACCTCGTTGGCCAAGGCGTCCGGGTCCTTCGAGCCGATGACGCTTGAGGCCCGGATCGGGCCGTAGGAACGCGTGCCTGCGGGCGGGAAGCGGCAGGCGGCCACGGCCCGTGCCGCTTCGGCGGCGCTGTTCACCATGGGGACGATAACGCCCAGCGCTCCGGCGTCGAGCGCCCTCATTAACAGCCAGGGCTCGTTCTGCGCCACGCGCACGAGGGGGGCGGCGCCGGCAGACTTGATCGTCCGGAGCATGGAGACCATGGAGGCGTAGTCGACGACCCCGTGCTGCTGGTCCACGCAAACGTAGTCGAGGTCCAGGCCGGAGACCATCTCGACGGCGAACGAGTCGGGAATAGCGGACCACAGCCCGAAGGCCGGACGAGCCGAAGCCCACGCCTCCTTTATCCGATTGACACTCGCCACTGCCGAACCTCCTTCGGTAGCCAAAAAGCCTGCGTTGCGCGACGAGGAGGAGCCCCGAAGACCTCGCCGCGGATGCCTGTCTACGGGTCCTTGTCGCCGGACTTTGCCGGTCTCGGGGCCGTCCGGCTCAGGGAATGTCGATCTTCACAGAAGCGCTCCCGCCGCCCCTCCTTCGCGGTCGTCCGCCCCTCGACCTCCTTTGCCTCGATCGGGAGACGTCTCGCCTCAGGCACGATGAGAGCGACGTACCCTCGTATACCGGATCAATAATGTACGGGCAAATCGCATCTGTCAACGCCGCTACCCATGGGCACCCCCTACGAAAGGCTCGGGATGTGTGCCGAAGGAGAACGTGAAACGCCCGGCGAAGGGCCCGCGATCAGGGCTTCGATCCGTGCCGCATCTCCATGCGGTAGGAGTTCTGCCTCGGGTTGTAATGGGAGACGGCGTACTCCATCGGTGTTTCGTCGGAATCGTAGAAGAGGCGCTCAACGCACAGGATCGGCTCGCCGGGCTCGCAGCCCATCAGCGCCGCGACGCTCTCGGGCGCAAGTACCGCCCCGATATCCAAGCTCACCCCGGCGATGGGCCGCGAGATGTAGCGCTCGACCGCGCCGATAACGGTACCCGGGCCGTCGAGGGGCAAGCCATCCGTCCGCATGCGCCTCCCGATCTCGGGAGGGAGGCGTATGTGGCTCACGAAGAGCGGGCTACCCTCGTAGGACCGCAACACTGTGAGCTCCGCAACTTCCGTGGTCGGCAGCCCAAGGCGAGAAGCCGCCTCCGAATCTTCGCCGATCATTACGGGGTCCAGCACCTTCATCTCCGTGCCGGTCCACGTCATCATCTCTTCGAGGGTGCCGACCGAGCGCAGGTACTTGCCGCGTTTGGAGAGCCGGGTGACGAAGGTGCCTCGTCCAGGTACACGATAAACCAGCCCGTCCGCGACCAGATCCCGGAACGCCTGGCTTACCGTGTGCCTGCTCACGCCGTGTTCCGCGCCCAGCTGCGCTTCCGTCGGCATGGGCCTGCCGTCCTCGAACTGTCCTTCGTATATAGCCGCGCGCAGGGCCTCCGAAAGCCTCCTATAGGCCGGCTGCTGCTCGCGCCCTCGCTGTCGAGCCCTACTCAAATTTTCCCACCTCGACCTGACGCAACAAGCTCTCTACCTTCAGGAAATACCATCATGATCCTACAAAAAATACCACGCTGATGGCCAAAATTCGCCGTTCGCCACCGACCTGCCGCAACGGGGGCAAGTAGTGCCTCATCCGGCATTTCTAAAGGCCCTTCGCCAAGGCCGGCTTCGCCCAGAAGCGCCGGTTCGCGGCGAAGACCGGGCGCATCGAAGCCGCACGAAACGAAAAATTCTTCCGGAATCGCGGAAAAACGCTATTGACAACGAAATGCACGGTCATTTACCCTTCCTGTCTAGGTGGAAATGTACGGACATTTGCCGAAAGGGGAGAGTGTGGAGGAGGAAAACATGGCCGATCTTTGAGTTTTCGGCAGGGTGAGGAAGCCGAAAGAAAGCAACCGTAGCCCGGCGTAGTTCGCCCCTCGATGAATGCCAACGGCATAAAGCGGAGCTTGACCATACCTCGTACGTTGTTGGTACTTGCATATACAGCCGATTCGGAGGTTCCGACGGTTAGTGGCGAGGACAGATTCTCGCAACGCGGCGTTCATCCACGGGGCAAACGTTTTCTCCGGTGTGCGGTGGCATGGACAACTAGGACCAAATGGGGAGGTTCTAAGTGGAAGTCCCTTTGTGGAAACGTGCGGTAGGCGAGTTTATCGGTTTGTTTCTATTCACCTCAATCGGGTTGATGGTGGTTGCAACCGCGATCACGACCGGCGCCGCAACGCTGTATGGGCTGTTCGATCTGAGCATAGCGTTTGGGTTGGCGATCATGACGATCATCTTGGTCGTCGGCGTGGTCAGCGGGGCCCACATCAACCCGGCCATCACGATCGCGCTCGCGTTGTACAGAAAGTTTCCTTGGCGCGAGGTCCCGGTGTACATCGCCGCCCAGATTTCTGGCGGGATCGTCGGGTCTTTTGTCCTCTACTTCCTTTACAGAGGACCCATCACGGCATTCGAGCGCACCAACGGCATCGTCCGGGGCGAGCCCGGGAGCGAGATCACCGCTATGATCTTCGCCTGCTTCGCGCCGAACCCGGCTATCGCCGGTGCCCTCGGGTGGGGACCGAACGTCGTTACGACGGGCACCGCGCTGCTCGCCGAGGCTTTCGCCACCATGGTGCTGGCCCTCGTGGTGTTCGCGGTGGTAGATGAACGGAACACGTTCGCGCCGAGCCTGCCGGTTTTCGCCCTCATCCTCGGGCTCGTGGTCGGCTTTATCGTCGCGGTGGAGGCCCCGTTGACGATGTCCGGCATCAACCCCGCACGCGACCTAGGCCCGCGCATCGCCATCTCCTTCCTGGGCTGGGGCGGGGTCGCCTTCGGCAGCACCGTATCTGCGCCCTGGTGGGTCTGGACGGTCGGACCGATACTCGGTGCGATCGTCGGCGGTGCCGTATGGCAGTTCCTGCTCGGTAGTTTCTTAATTGACCGACCCGTGGACCCCTTGGCCGCCGGAACCGAGGCTGCGGAGCTCGGGTCCCCGACGCCCGGCGGGGCGCCCACGTCTGCCGGGGCAGCCGGCGGCACGGCCGACATCGCTGCGGATAGGGGAACGGATCGAGGGCGATGGGATTAACGAGGCAGTCAGGGGCATGAGTGGCCCCGTGGGCGAAAGGAGGACCACAAGGCGACGCGGTTCGCAAACAGGCAAGTCGAGCATCGACTGATTTCGAAACGGACGAACGAGGAGGATCAGCCATCGTGGCACAGTACGACTACATCGTTATTGGTGCCGGTTCCGCCGGCGCCGTGGTGGCCGCCAGGCTCGCCGAGAACCCAGACATACAGGTCCTTTTGCTGGAGGCGGGCGGCAAGGACACGGACCATCCGGACATCGCGGACCCGGGGGCTTGGCCGTACAAGTTGCAGGGCACCGAGGTCGACTGGCAGTACAAGAGCACGCCGCAGGAGCACGCCGCCGGGCGCGTCGGCGTGGTGCCGCGCGGTAGGGTGTTGGGGGGTACCAGTTCCATAAACGCGCTGGTGTGGGTGCGCGGCCACAGCAGCGACTTCGACAACTGGGCCTACTGGGGCAACTACGGCTGGGACTACCGCGGCGTGCTGCCCTCGTTCCGCCGGTGCGAGAATTACGAGTACGGGGAGAACGAGTTTCACGGCGCGGGCGGGCCGATCTCCGTCCGTCGTTTCCGTGAGGACAACTCCAACCCGGTCTCCGTGGCGATGCTGGAGGCCGCGATCGAGGTCGGCTACCCGTCCACCGAGGACTTCAACGGGGCCGACATGCAGGGCGCCGGGTACAACAGCGTATCCATCAACGAGGACGACACGCGCGCCGGCACCTTCATGTACCTCAGGAACGCGCCCTCGAACCTTACGATAATGACCCATGCTCAGGCGCGCCGGTTGCTTATCGAGAACGGGCGCTGCATGGGGGTCGAGTACGCGCAGACCGACGGGCGAAACGGCGGGCTCCAGCGCGCCGAAGCGACGGAGGAGGTCATCGTCAGCTGCGGGGCCATCGACTCGCCGCGGCTCCTGATGCTCTCGGGCATCGGGCCGGCGGACCACCTCAGGCAACTCGGCATAGACGTCAAGGTGGACTCGCCGGGCGTCGGGCAGAACCTGATGGACCACCTGCTGACGGGCGTCGTGTACGAGTCCAAGAAAGACGTTCCGCTCGCGACGTGGGCGAACCACTCGGAGACCACGCTGTTCTGGCCCGACGACGAGCGCGGGATCGGGCTGTGCCCCGGCATGCAGATCCAGTTTATCCACATACCCTTCGCCCCCGAGGGTTTCACGGCGCCGGAGGAAGGCAACGGCTACACGGTGACGCCGGGCCCGAACCGCGTTTTGAGCCGCGGCGAGCTCACGCTGCGCTCGGCTAACCCCGACGATGTCCCGCTGATCAACTTCAACTACCTCAAGGAAGAGGCGGACCTTGCGGCACACGTCAGGGGCATTCGGATGTCGCGCGAGATAGGCGAGGCCAACGCCCTCAAGGAGTGGAGGAAGCGGGAGGTCTTGCCCGGACCGGAGCGCAAGACCGACACCGAGCTGCGCGACTTCGTCCGCCGCGCGGCCAGCACCATCTACCACCCGAGCGGCACCTGCAAGATGGGCATCGACAACATGGCCGTGGTGGACCCGGACCTCAGGGTCTACGGCGTGGAGGGGCTGCGCGTCGCGGACGCCTCGATCATGCCGTCGATCACCTCGGGCAACACCAACGCGCCGACCGTCATGATCGGTGAGAAGTGCGCCGAGCTCATCCGTTCTGGCCTGGGCGTGGACGAGATCACCCGGACCCACAGCGTCCGCGACGCCGGTTGAGCCGCTAGACGGCACGCGAAGAGTCGTGGCGCGCCCCAAGCGCCACGATCGGCCGAACGGACCGCGCCCGGCGCCTTCGAGCACCGGGCGCGGGTTCCGGCCACAAGGGTCGTATCGTGCAACCTATCCCATGGAGGTTTTTCCCTTGAAAGCAGCCGTTCTCGAAGCGGCGAAACGCCTCGTAGTCGAAGAGGTAGACGAGCCCACCCCAGGCGAACACGATGCCCTGATCGGGGTGCACGCCAGCGGGGTGTGCGGGTCGGACGTCCATACCTACCTCGGCCACCATCCTTTCCGCAAGCCGCCGGTGGTGCTGGGCCACGAGGTCGCCGGTACGGTGATACGGGTCGGTGACGCCGTCGAGAGGGTGAAGGTCGGCGACCGCGTCGCGGTCGAGCCCCACATCTACTGCGGGGAGTGCGAGTTCTGCGCGCGGGGGCTGGTGAACCTGTGCAGGAATAAACGGGTACCTGGGGTCGGCTGGGCCGGCACCTTCAGCGAACGCATCGCCGCGCCCGAGGGGGTGCTCCACAAGCTGGACGACGGGGTGAGTTACGAAGAAGGGGCGATGCTGGAGCCGCTCGCCGTGGCCTACCGGGCCTTCCGCACCGCGCAGATCGGCGAGGGGAGCAAGGCGGCGGTCCTCGGGGCCGGCGCCATCGGCAGCTTAGTGGCACGCCTCTGCCAGTGGGCTGGGGTCTCCGAACTGATGGTCACGGACATCAAGGACTACAACCTGGACTTCGTCTCCTCGCTGGGACCGTGCAAGCCCGTAAACGCTGCCGAGATGGACACCATCGAGGAGGGTCTGAAACTCACCGACGGGGCGGGGTTCGACGCCGTGGTGGTTACGTCCGGGTCGCGCGGCAGCATGACCGAGGCGGTGAAGCTGTGCAAGCCGCGGGGGGTCGTGGTGGCGATCGCTCTGTACCCGGGGGAGATCCCGTTCGACGCCAACCTGCTGGTCACCCGCGAGATAACGGCGCAGGGGTGTCTCACGTATACCTCCGGCGACTTCGGGGACGTGGCGAAGCTGGTCAACGACGGGGAGATAGATCTCGAGCCCTTCATAACCGAGCGTATCGGCCTCGAAGAGGCGCCGGCGATCTTCGGCCGGATCGAGGGAGGCCTGGATCATATCAAGGTGATGATCGAGTTGGACAAGGGCCAGGGGCGCGAGAGCTCTTGAACTGCCGAGGGCGTGGCGACGGCGGTCGCATCGTCCAAACCTTACGAGAAGGAGGGCTCTTGTGGCCAGGGAAGTGGTAGCGGAGGTCGACGGACGCAAGGTGATACTGATGGATTCCATTACCCACGTGGACGAGGGGGACACGGACCAGATCGTCGTATCCGCCTCGCACGGGGGCGTTAGCTCCGGCGGGTTCGCCTGCGAGCACCGTCTCGGCGCGGTCTTCTTTAACGATGCCGGCGTCGGCAAGGAGAACGCCGGCATCGCCGCGCTGGACATGTTGGAGAAGCTCGGCGTCGCGGCCGGCACCGTGGACAACGACTCGGCGAAGATCGGAGACGCAAAGGACCACTGGGAGAACGGCATCGTCTCGCACCTAAACGAGACCGCGAAGGCCGCGGGCTTGCGCGAGGGCCTGCCGCTGCGCGACGCCATCGCCTCCGTGTACGGGGTCAAGACCTCTTGATCGCCGCGACGAGCCTGGATCGGGCGAGAGGAGGGTCGTGTCTACCGACCGCGTCCTAGCGACTTACCTGATCGAGACCCCCCACCGGGTGGAAGACGCGGCCGACGCTCTAGCCGGCGAGCAGTCCTCCGGCACCTTTACGCAGGTCCCCGGGGAGACGGAGGAGCTGCGGGAGAGGTTCCTCGCCCGGGTAGAGCGGATCGAGGAGCTCGAAACCGTCGAGGACCCGAGCTTGCCGGGCGCGCTTCCCGCCGACGACCTCGGACGGTACAGGCGGGCCGAAGTGACGGTCTCCTGGTCCCTGGAGAACATGGGCACGAACCTCCCTACGCTGCTGTCTACCGTGTCGGGCAACCTTTCGGAGCTGAGGGAGCTCTCGGGGCTCAGGCTTCTGGACATCGAGCTGCCGCCCGCCTTCGCGGACGCCCACCCCGGCCCGAGGTTCGGCATCCAGGGCACCCGGGAGCTCGTCGGGGTCTACGGCGGTCCCGTGATAGGCACGATCATCAAGCCGAGCGTGGGGCTGAGCCCGCGGCAGACCGCCGAGCTGGTGCGCGACCTCGCCGAGGGCGGGATCGACTTTATCAAGGACGACGAGCTCATGGCGAACCCGCCGCACTCGCCTCTGGAGGAGCGGGTGGAGGCGGTGATGGGGGTCATCAACGAGGTGGCGGAGAGGACCGGCAAGAAGGTCATGTACGCCTTCAACATCACCGACGATCTGGACGCGATGCTGCGGCACCACGAGACGGTGCTGAACGCCGGGGGAACGTGCGTGATGGTCAGCGTGAACAGCGTGGGACTCGTCGGGGTCTCGCACCTCAGGCGCCACGCCGAGCTGCCGATCCATGGCCACCGCAACGGGTGGGGCCTACTTACGCGCTACCCGTACCTGGGGATGGAGTTCGCCGCCTACCAGAAGCTGTGGCGCCTGGCGGGCGTGGACCACCTGCACGTCAACGCCTTGCAGAGCAAGTTCTGGGAGCCCGACGAGTCCGTTGTGAGGTCCATCGAGTCGTGCCTGAGGCCCATGTTCGCGGATGACGACAGGGCGATGCCCGTGCTCTCTTCGGGCCAATGGGGCGGGCAGGCCCCGGACACTTACCGGCTCACCGGGAGCACCGACTATATATACCTGGCCGGCGCGGGGATCGTGGCGCACCCCGGGGGACCGGGGGCCGGGGTCACGGCGATCCGCCAGGCATGGGAGGCGGCCGTGGAAGGCATCCTTCTTCGAGAATACGCCGAGGATCACCGGGAGCTCATGCAGAGCCTCGAGAAGTTCGGAAAGCTACGACGCGCCGCGGATAGGGGGCAATAGATGGGTTCTTCGGACGGGCTACTCCTGACCTTCTACGGCGACGACTTCACCGGCTCCACGGATGCCATGGAGTCCCTCGCCCGCGCGGGGATACGAACGATACTGTTTCTGAAGCCCCCCACCCCCGAGGTGCTCGCGGGCTTTACGGGCGTGGGCGCGGTCGGGGTCGCGGGCGACAGCCGGGCGATGACGCCGGAGGACATGGCGAAAACGCTACCGGTGGCCTTCTCTAGGCTCAAAGACCTGGGCGCCCCGCTCTTCCACTACAAGGTTTGCTCGACCTTCGATTCGTCCCCGGAGATCGGCAGCATCGGCCGGGCGACCGACCTGGGGCAGCGGATCTTCGCTTCGCCCTTCGTGCCCCTCCTAGTGGGGGCGCCCAGGCTGGGACGGTACACGGTCTTCGGCAACCATTACGCTCGTTCGGGGGTCGACGGCAAGATCTACCGGTTGGATCAACTCGGACCGATGCGCAACCACCCCGTTACTCCCATGCTGGAGAGCGACCTCAAGGCGCACCTGTCCAAGCAGACCGCGAAGGAGATCGGGCTCTTCGACATCCTGCAGCTCGAAGGCGATGATGCGCCTGCGGAAGAGCGGCTCCGAGCCGTGCTCGAGGGCGGACAGGAGATCGTGCTGTTCGACGTGCTCTACGACGAGCAGCTCTCTACCCTTGGGGAGCTGATGTGGAACCAGGTCAGCCGCGAGACGCCGCTGTTCGTGGTCGGGTCGTCGGGAGTGGAATACGCCCTGACCGCGCACTGGAAGGCTACCGGCGAGCTGGCGGAGCCGCAGGAGTTCGAGGACGCGGGAGAGGTCGAGCAGGTCTTGGCCGTCTCCGGGAGCTGTTCGCCAGTGACCGACGGGCAGATCGGGCGGGCCATCGAGCACGGGTTCGTCGACGTGCCCCTGGACCCCGCCCGGCTGGTGAACCCGGAGGAGGCCCGGGGCGAGAGCGAGGCCGCCGTGGAGAGGATGCTCGACGAGATCCAGCGGGGAAACAGCGTGATCGCACACACCTGTCGCGGGCCGGACGATCCGAGGCGAGAAGTCACCGCGAAACGCCTGGAGGCTCTTGGTTACGAGGGGCTCGCCGCGAAGCTGAAGGGCGGGAGAATCCTGGCGGAGGCCACGGGGAGCATCTTGCAGGCCGTCCTGCAACGCTCGAACGTCAGGCGCGTGGCGGTGGCTGGCGGAGATACCTCCAGCTACATCGCAAGCCAGCTAGACATCCAGGCCGTGGAGATGATCGCGCCCGCAGCCCCCGGCGCTCCCCTGTGCCGGGTCCATTCGGAAGGGGGTACGTTGGAGGGGATGGAGATCGTCTTCAAGGGCGGCCAGATGGGCCGCAAGGACTTTTTCGTGGACGTGCTTCGAGGCACGACCAAAGATGTCGTCGGAGGAGGTAGATGATGAACGTAGCCGTTTTCGGCGCCGCAGGTAACATGGGGACCCGCGTAACGAACGCCCTCGAGGACGACCCCGGTTACCGGATGCTCTACGTGGAGTATGGCGATGCCGGGCAGGCCCGGCTGCGCGAGAGGGGCATCGAGCCCACCTCCCAGGAGGAGGCCATCGAGGAGGCGGACGTCGTCATCTTCGCGGTGCCCGACACCGTCGTCGGCCCGCTGGCAAGGGAGATCGTGCCCGCCCTGAAGGCCGGGACGATGGTCGTCACTCTGGATCCGGCGGCCGCATACGGCGGAGAGCTGCCGGAGAGGGAGGACGTCTCGTACTTCGTAACTCACCCCGCCCACCCGCCGATCTACAACGACGAAACGGATCCCGAGGCCCGGCGGGACTACTTCGGCAGCGGCAAGGCCAAGCAGGCGATCGTCAACGCGCTCATGAGCGGGCCGGAGGAGGATTACGCCAGGGGCGAGAAGATCGCCCGCAAACTGTGGGGTCCCGTGCTGCGCTCCCACCGCGTCACCGTCGAGCAGATGGCGATCCTCGAACCCGTGCTCTCGGAGACGGTGACGGCGACCTGCCTGACCATCATACGGGAGGCGGTGGACGAGGCCGCCCGTAGGGGGGTACCGTTCGAGGCGGCACGCGACTTCGTGCTGGGCCACATCAACGTCGAGCTGGCTATACTCTTCGACGAGCTCGATTGGGAGCTCTCCGCCGGCGCGCAGATGGCCGTCGAAGAAGCCAAGAAAGACATCTTCCAGCCCGACTGGAAGAAGGTGTTCGAGCCGGAGAGCATCAAGGAGAGCGTAGCCAAGATAACGGCGAGCGGTCTGGCCTGAAGACCTTTTCGTGAGGAGGTAGGTTGTGAACGACGAGACACCTCTTATCATTGAGGTTCGGTGCAACGAGTCGGCGGATCGGGGGGCAAACCCGGCGCTGCCTTACGGACCGCAGGAGGTGATCGAGGAGGGCGTACTCGCCGGGGAAGCGGGCGCGTCGGTCCTGCACTGGCACGCCCGCGACACCGACGGTACCGAAAGGCCGAACGACACCGCGTTGTACCGCGAGGTGATTGAGGGAGTCCGGGAGCAGACGGACATGCTGTTGCATCCGACTTTGGGCTTCATAGGTACCCAGGGCGACGCACAAGGGCGCGTCCGCCACATTCGGGAGCTCAACGAGGACTCGAAGACGCGGATCGACATGGCGCCGGTGGACTTCGGTGCCTTCAGCGCGGACGTCTGGGACGGGGAATACGAGCGCTTCCTGACGGACGACCAGGTCGTATCTAACCGGGTGGGTTACCTGAAGGAGCTGTTGAGTGTACTCCAGGAGACCAACGTTTTCGTGTACTCGGTCGTCTGGGGGGCCGGCGCGGTGCGCACGGCGCGCAGCTTCCAGAGAATGGGACTCCTCGACCGGTCGACCTTCTGGTGCCTCGGGTTCACGGGCGACGAGGTACCGGGGGGACCACCACCGACCCTCGCCAACCTCCAAACCTATCTGGAGGCGATCCCGTCCGGAGACCCCTGGACCGTGCATTGCCGCAACGGGGACGCCCTGCCGCTCGCCGCCTGGGCGATCATGCAGGGCGGGCACGTGAGCATCGGTCTCGGTGACCACCCTTACTCCCGTTTCGGGAAGCCCAGAAACAGCGACCTGGTGAAGATGGTCGCCGACATGTCCCTGACGCTTGGCCGCCCGGTTGCCACGCCGTCTCAAGCGCGGGAGATTCTGCAACTCAAACACGCCGAAACCGTTCAGAAGGGATCATAGACGAGGAGATCGCCTCGCTCGGGCGATCTCGATCGGCGCTCGGACAAAACGCTAGCCGGATGCGGCGCCGGTGGTAGAGAAACGTTCCGTACAGTTGCGCTTACTTGCAACAATATGCTACGTCATGCAGAACGTCGTTTCGGACGCCAACGAGAACGTCGCGTGACAGGCTTCACGCCGCCCGTAAAACCGCTATTCTGAACGCCAGGTAAGTGCCGTTTGCTGGCATTCGCGAGGGAAGGTCACGATCAACGATCAAGCTGTTGCAAGTCGAGAGGCTGCTGCGTGAGCGACGAGGAGCGGCTGGCGAGGGAGCGACTCGAGAGGTTCGTTGTCGAAGATCTGCCTGCTTTGGAGGAGGCGGTCCCGAATGTGTTCAGGGGCCAACTGACGGACGAGGAGCTTATGGAGGGCGCGAGGACGATCTCGCGTAACGCCGAGGAGCTCTTGGAGGACGCGAGGCTCCTGTTCGAGAACGGCAGGCACGCGCGGGCGGCGTCGCTCGCCATCCTCGCTCTGGAGGAGAGCTTCAAGAGGCTCATGCTGTTCGTTCATCCCCTCGTTAGGGAGGACCAGCAGGGCCGCAAGGAGTTCTGGAGGGCTTGGCGGGACCACAAGGTCAAGTCGAGCACGCCCGCGACCGCGCCCTTCCTTCTCGGGCAGATCGACGAGGAGCGGCGGGTCCAACTGACGAAGGCCCTGGGGCGTTGGGCCAACACCCTCAAGCAGAGGGGCCTGTACGCCGACTGCTACGAGGAAGCCCACGACAATACCGGCGTGCCGAGATGGGCGTTGCCCTCCCAGGCGGTGGACGAAGAGGAGGCCCGTAAGGCCATCGAGTTGGCCGCCACCTTCGCGGTGCCCCTTGCGGAAGAGGACGCGCGGTGGATGCTCGCTTGCGCGGGTTCCTCCGGCAATGTCCTGGAGGTTTTGCTCTCCCTGGCCGACCGGGCCGAGGGGCTGTCCGAGGGGGAGGACTGGGGCGCGATCGGTTCGTCGCCGGAGAACGTTCGGCGGTTCGTCGAGGCCGTGGCGAAGTCGTTGGGGGAAGCCGGGACCGATGGACCGGAGTAGGGAGCGGGCGCCGTCGCCCGAGCCCTCCCAGTCGCCGGTCCCCGCGTCGCGGGAAGGGCCGGCGAGGAGGCGAGAGGCGGGGTTGCTTCTCGTCGCCGTCGCGGTGGCGGCCGGGGCGCTGACGGTCCGTTGGTGGCTTCCGGGGGTCGCCGTCTTGCTTGGCTTCCTCGAGGCCAACGACGAGGCGATCGGGGTTTTGGCCGACCTGGCGACGATCTTCCAGTTCCTCGGGGTCGTCGCGGCTTTAGTGCTCGGCTTCCTGGGTCTTAGACGCGTCGTAGGAGGAGGCGCCGAAGAGGCCGCGGCCCCGGCGCACGCCGTCGCGCAAGGGGAAGGGAACGTCTACGCCGGCCGGGACATCGTCGGGCCCGTGATTGCCGGCGATCGCAACGTGCTGCGCGTGGAGATGGGCGAGGAGCTATACGAGCGGCTGAGGTCGGACGCCGCCCCGGCTTCCCTCGGCGTCGCCCCTCCGGTGCCGGAGGCATTCGTCGGCCGGGAAGGGGACGTGGCGGAACTCAAGGGGCGCCTGAGGCAAGCCACCCGGGACGGGGATGCGGCCGTGCAGGTGCTCACGGCGGTTCACGGGTGGCCCGGCGTCGGAAAGACAGCGCTCGCGGCCAAGCTCGTCCACGACGAGGAGGTTCGGGGGATGTTCCCGGACGGGGTTCTCTTCGCCTCCCTCGGGCAGGAGCCGGACGTGCTGTCGACGATCGTCTCCTGGGGCCGTTCCTTGGGGGTCGGCGACCTTTCCGACGCCGAGACCGTGGCCGAGGCTTCCGGGCGCCTCCGGGCCGCGATGCTGGACAAGAGGGCGCTCCTCGTCCTCGACGACGTGTGGGAGACCGCGCACGCCCTCCCCTTGGCCGTGGGCGGAAGGCGCTGCGGGACGGTGGCGACCACGCGCCTCGACCGAGTGGCCCGGGAACTCTCCCCGAGGGCCGAGGGCGTATATAGGCTCGAGGTGCTCTCCGAGGAGAAGGCGCTCGAGCTGCTGGAACAACTCGCTCCTAGCGTCGTAGAGAATCATCCGAGCGAGGGTCGTGAGTTGGTCCGCGAGCTCGACGGCCTGCCCCTCGCCGTCAGGATCGCCGGTGGCCTGCTCGCCGCAGAGGCTTCCGCGGGGCTCGACGTGCCCGGTCTTCTGGAGGAATTGCGGGAGGGCAGGCGGTTGCTCGAAGAGGAGGCCCCGTCCTCCTACGCCCTTCTGCTGGGCCAGGTTCCGCTCACCGTCGCCGCGCTGCTGTGCAGGAGCACCGACCGACTGAGGCCGCTCTACCGCAGGAGGTTCGCCCTGCTGGGCGTCCTGCCCCCCCACCCCGTATCTTTCGACACGCCCGCCGCCCAAGATGTCTGGGCCATGAACTCCGACCCTCGGATGACGCTGCGGGCGCTCCTCGATCGCGGCCTCATAGAGCCGGCCGGCGACGGGCGCTTCCAGATCCACTCGCTGCTCTCGGCCTTCGCCGCCTCCATGATCGAAGAGGACCCCGAGCTGCCAAGCTTAAGAGAGGTGCAGCTACGGCGCTTGCGCCACTACGAGGTTAAGCTGGGCGCGGCGAACGAGGCCTTCCTGCTCGGCGGGCGGGCGCAGCGGGACTGGCTCGGGGTCTTCGACGCCGACTGGGAGGGCATAAGGGCCGCCTACCTCTGGGCGGCGTCCCTTATGGAGGAGGACGAGGAGGCCGCGGACTACGTAAACCGCTACGCCGGCGTCGGCTCGAGCGTGCTCGCCTTCCGCCTGCCGCCGCGGGAGTTCATCCGGTGGATGGAGCTCGCGCTGCGGGCTGCCCGCCGGCTCGAGGACGCCGAGTCCGTGGTGACGCGTAAGGCCAACCTGGGCACCGGTTACCTAATGGCGGGCGCTTACCCGGAGGCATTACCGTACTTCGAAGAGGCCCTTGCCGATGCGCGCGCCGCCGAGGACCGGCACGGCGAGGCCCCCGCGCTCGGGAACCTGGCAAGCACGTACTCCGCCTTGGGCGATACCGACCGAGCCGTGGCTTGCGCCGAGGAGTGTGTGACCGTGGCGCGCGAGATCGGCGACAGGGGCATCGAGGCCAAAGCTCTCGGTACCTTGGGCGAGATCTACGCCGAACTCGGGCGGCCTCGCGACGCGGTGCGTTGCCTAAAGGGCCAGAAGGACGTCGCCCACGAGATCGAGCACGCCCCGAGCGAGGCCCGCGCTATGCGCAAGCTCGGCATCTTCTACAGGGAACTGGGTCACCCTTGGCGGGCGGCCGTGTTTTTCGAAGCGGCCGCCTCCGCCTTCGAGGACCTCGACGACCGCGAGGCCCTTCGCGGGGTGCTCCTGAGCCACGGCATCCTCTGCGCCAAGCAGGAAGCGTACGAGGACGCCCTCGGGCTGTTCGATCGCGTGCTCGAGTCCGCCGAAGGGGACGGCGACGGCGCGGCTGGGGCCCCGGCGCTCATGAACCAGGGCAACGTCCGGGACGCCCAAGGGCTTCCCGACCTCGCGGAAGACCTCTACCGCCGCGCCATCGACGCCGCGCGCGATGGCGGACACGCAGGCACTCTCGGCGATGCTTCTTGGAATCTGGCGCAGCTCCTCGAGGCTAAGGGCGACCGCCGGGGTGCCGTCGGGGCCGCGCGCGACGCAGCAGGCGCCTACCGATCGGTCGGCAACCCCAACGAGGAGAGGGTCCTATCATGGCTGCGCGACCAGGGCGTCGATTGATGGTCAGGTCGCGACGTCGATCGGAAGGAGGAGCAGTGGATGGTAGGACGCAAGGCATCCGGGCACGAGGAACTCCCCCGCAAGGAAACGGGTTCGACCCGGACGGCGAGCATGTCCCGACGAGACTGGCGGAGGTGGCGCCTACCGGTGGGCCGGTCATCTTGGCCGGCCACGCCGGGGCGTTACCCAACTTCTCCGGGGCCGAGACGGACGTGCGGCTCGTGGAGCTGTGGCTAAGGGACAAGTCGCCGGAGACCAGGAAAGCCTACGCCCAAGACCTCGAGCGCTTCTTCGACTTCTCCTGCGCCAAGCCCCTATCTTCCGTCACCCTCTGGGACCTGCAGGAGTTCGCCGAATTCGTCTCGGTTCTCGTCGCCCCGGCCACGGCGCAAGGATGCTGTCGACCCTAAAGAGCCTCTTCTCGTTCGCTAATAAGGTCGGTTACCTCCCCTACAACGTCGGCGCGGCGCTCAAGCTCCCGGCCGTCAAGAACGTCCTGCCCGAGAGAATCCTCACCGAGGCCGAGGTGCATCGCATGGTCGAGCGTACGGGCAGCGAGCGCGACCGGGTGCTGCTCCTCACCATCTACGCCGGGGGCCTAAGGCGCGAGGACGCCTGCCGCCTCAAGTGGCGCGACGTCAAGGAGCGCGACGACGGCTCCGGGCAGATCACCGCCTTTGGCAAGGGAGGGAAGACCGGCTTCGTGCTGCTTCCCGAGAGCGTCATGAGGGAGCTTCTCCCCCTCAGGCGCAGGAGGAACGGCGCGCTCGCCGGCGAGGACGAACCGGTCTTCCGCAGCCGCAAGGCGAACACCGAGAGGCGGGGGCACCTCGACCCCTCGCAGGTCAACAAGATAGTGAAGCGGGCGGCGGCGAAGGCGGGGCTCTCGGAGGACGTCTCCCCGCACTGGCTCAGGCACAGCCACGCCACCCACGCCAAGAGGCGCGGGGCGGACTTGGACCTCATCATGCGGACGCTCAGGCACGCCTCCTTGGCGACCACGGGCCGCTACCTGCACGCCGACCCCTCGGACTCCTCGGCAATGTACTTGGGCCTTTGAGGGCGCGTAGCACGCGAGGGGAAAAGCTCGGACCCGGGTTGGACCTCGTGCCCGGAGACGGAGGGGGAAAATGGTTGTAGCGCGAGTCTACGAAACGAAGATAGCGGACGACGAGACCGGCCTAACGGCGCGCATCGTAGTTGTGCCGGCAAAGTCGATGGGAGACACCGCCTACGCGGAAGATCCAGAGCGGCTCCTTGCCAGCATTGGGCTGGAGGCGTCAAGAGGGGTGACGGCCGTAAACCTCATACCAACCCTAGCCCAGCTCCTGCTCTCGTCTGAGCTCGTCGCGGAGGGCCAGGAAGGAGTCGCTGGCCCTCGCGGCTTCCGTGACCGAGACCTCGAGCCGAGGCATTGGAACTTCGCCGCCTACTTGGCATTTCAACCCATAGTGCCCTTCGAGGAGTCACCCTTGAAAGGCGTCTCCTTAGGCGCGCTGCTATCGGCCTCACCTGCGGCGGCCGGCGCGGGCATGGGCGTCGTAATTGCTGGTGGATCCGTGCCGCTGCTCTTCGTCCTCACCCCCGCCGGGGCGCTCATGGCTCACTTCGGGGCCGCGTTCGCGAGGGGAGCTGCGAGACCGTTGGAGCAGGCAGGCGAGGACCTCACCGCGGCCATCCTGGAGCGTCTCGTTCCGAGCTTTCGTTACCGTCCGCCTTCGGGCCCTTCGGAGACGGGCGAGGGGAGAGAAAAGGGAAGCGACCGTTAATTCGTCGGTTCGTATGAGGAGGCGCCTACTTTGCCCCTCGCAGCATGCTCCCTAACACTACCCCGTCTACGACGTGGTGAGGCGCCGCCAGAGGGAGGCCGGGGTGAAGAAGCTCTCCCCGCACGACTTCCGCAAGACGTTCGTCGGGGACCTGTTGGACGCGATCGGGGACCTCTCGGCGGCCCAGCAGCTCGCGGGGCACGCCGACCCCTCCACGACGGCGAGGTACGACCGCAGAGGCGAGAGGGCGAAGAGGAAGGCGGCCAGCCACCTGCACGTCCCCTACTTCGGCGGCGGGGATGACGGGTAGCCGGCCGCCTCGGGATAGGGGCGAAGCCGAAGAGCCCGAGGCCACCTTCGGGCGATACTCGACCAGAACCGGAATAGACGGTCTCGACGACGATCGGGCTCTCGAGCTCGCGGGGAGGTTAACCGACCTATCGTTGGACTTGGGCAGGCGGGAAGGCTTGGAGCGAACCGTGAAGCTGATCGAGGAGTTGCAGACCCGCGACCTTTCGCCCGACCGCGCGGCCGTCTCCCACTATTTCCTCGGCAACGCCTGGGGCAACCTCCGTTCCTTGAGCGGTAGGAACCCCCACGACTGGGAGCAGCCCGAGCTTGAGCACGAGGTATACCACCACCGCGTGGCGCTGCTCGGGGCGGGGGTCGAGGGGCTAGAGCAACGGCGCGTTTGCCAAATTCTGACCAACTTGGGCAACACCATGTCGCAGGTCGGACGGTCGGTAGAAGCCGTCGAGTACTGGGACCGCGCGCTGACGGAACTGCCCAACTTCTCGATGGCGCGGGGGGCAAGGGGCTACCACCTCTCTTACTATGCCCGTTACCTGCACGATCCGGGGCACGAGGCCCTGATGTTGAAGTTCGCCCACGCCGATGTCGAGGAGGCCCTCTCCCCCGTAGGACGCCGTCTGCTGGAGGGTCGCTCGCATGAGGCGTTCGAAAGCACGAAGACGTACATAGAAGGCTATCTCTCTACGGAGTACTTGCTGGCAGATCCCGAGGTCGAGGGGTTTACGCTGGGCGACTCCGAGGAAGAGATCGAGTACAGGCGATGGTGCCTCGACAACCGCCTGTTCCTGAATCCCCTGAACGACCTGGGCCCCTATCCCGTAGCCGCGGTTGACGTCCTCGTGCTGCCCACCATAGTCACGAACCACGAGGAAGGGCCTTCCGGTCCATCGATCCTGGGTCTCTACAATCAACTGAAGCAGGAGTTCGTGTCGGCGCGCTACCTATACTATGAGGGTACCCGACCTCAATACACCCACTTCTCGGACAAAGACGTGCGGCTGTACGATACCTTCGACCACCCCGCCTACTCGCTCGCGGTGGAGAAGACGAAGATCTCCTTCAGAATGGCCTACTCCATCCTGGACAAGGTCGCGTTTTTCTTGAACGGGTACCTCGGTCTCGGCGTCCCCGACGCCAAGGTCTACTTCAGGACGATTTGGTACGAGGATCAGAAGAAGGCGCGGGGCTTGGCGCCGGCGTTCCGAGAAGCGGAGAACTGGCCGCTGCGCGGGCTGTTTTGGGTCAGCAAGGACCTGTTCGAGAACGAGCCCGGGTTCCGAGACGCCCTGGAACCGGACGCGCGGGAGCTCAAGGAGATCAGGCACGCCTTGGAGCATCGGTACCTCAAGCTCCACGAGGTCTTCTGGCCCGGGCCGGGCGACGACTACGGGGGCGCGTCCCCGCAGGCCATCGCCGCCCTCAAAGACTCGCTGGCCGTCTCGCGCTACCGGCGGGACTTCGAGGCGAAGGCGCTACGACTGCTGAAGCTGGTGAGGGCTTCTTTGATCTACCTTTGCCTGGCGGTGCATCGGGAGGAGGAAAAACGCTCGAACGAGCGAGACCCGAAGCAGGAGGTGCCTATGATGCGCGCCCACTTTTTCGAGGACGTGAGGAAGCTTTCATAGCTCGAGGCGCCGGTAGGCGTAAAAGGAAGACCCTGCCCCCCGCCTCGAGACTCATGTAGCGCAAGGACGGGATGCTGTGCCAGCCAAAGCGTAAATTCCGCCGCCATTCAAAGAGTCGCCTGACACGCTACAAGCACATGGCAAACGGTTGGAACCCCATCCTGTCGAATGCAAGGGTATACCGCTATCCTTGCGTTCATAAAAGCGGCGGTGTAGGGTAGGGGGCGACGGGACGGATCGTGCCCTTAGAGGGAGGAGCGTGCGGGCAAGATGTTGCGCGAGGAGATCAGGACGCGGCGCTTCACCGCTCAGGAGTACCACCGCATGGCGGAGGCCGGCATCTTGGGCGAGGACGACCGGGTGGAGCTGGTCGGCGGGGAGCTCGTGGAGATGACGCCCATCGGAACGAGGCACCTGGCCTGCGTCGTCGCTTTAAACCACCTGCTGGTTGAGGCGTCCAAAGGCCGATGGTTCGTCAGCGTCCAGAATCCCGTCAGGCTCGGGGAGCGCGACGAGCCCCAGCCGGACCTGAGCCTACTCAGGAGGAGGCCGAGCCCGGGGGCTCCGGCGCCCCCCGGTCCCGGGGACGTCTCGGCGGTGATCGAGGTCTCGGACACGACCCTCTCCTACGACAGGAACGTCAAGCTGCCGCTGTATGCGAGGTCCGGCGTGCCCGAGGCCTGGATCGTGGACCTCGCCGGACGGAAGGTGGAGGTTCACTCCGATCCCGGCCCGGATGGTTACGGCGCCCGCCGGTCCTTCGCCCCCGGAGAACGCATCTCCTCTCGGATCGTGGAAGACCCTTCCATTTCGGTGGACGAGGTACTCGGGTGAGCGTCGCGCGGGACGCCGCGACGACAGAGTTGTTGACGGAGCGGTCCGGGGGGCTCGTCGACGGGCCGTCCGTCCGTCCTGCCCCCATGCCCAACTTCTCCGGGGCGAAGACCGACGAGAGGCTCGTGGAGCTGTGGCTGGCGCGCAGGGCGCCCTCAACGAGGCGCAAGTACGCGGAAGACCTCGCCAAGTTCCGAGACTTCACCGAAAACGAGCCGCTCGCGGCCGTCACCCTCTCGGACCTTTACGACTTCGCGGGTTTCATCTCGGTCCTGATGGCCCCCTCCAGCCAGGGGCGGGTGCTCGCCACGATAAAGAGCCTCCTCTCCTTCGCCAATAAGGTCGGCTACCTGCCCTTCAACGTCGGGGCGGCCGTGGAGCTGCCGAAGATCAAGGACACCCTTTCGGAGAGGATCCTCACCGAGGCCGAGGCCCACCGCCTCATGAACGCGCCGAGGAACGCGCGCGACCGGGCGCTGCTTTCCGTCCTCTACGCGGGGGCGCTGAGGCGCGAAGAAGCGGTGCGCCTGAAGTGGCGCGACCTCAAGGACCGGGATGACCTCGGAGGAGGCGTCGGGCAGGCCACCCTCTTCGGCAAGGGCTCCAAGACCGGCATCGCCCTGCTGCCGGCGTCGGTCTACTCCCAGGTCCTCGCGCTGCGGAAGGTGAGCGAAGGGACCGCGGACGGGAAGGCCGAACGGTACGCGGCCGAAGACGAGCCGGTGTTCCGCAGCAGGAAGAGAAGGAACGGCCTCGGCGGGCACCTGGAGGTGAGCCAGGTCAACAGGATAGTGGCGAAGGCCGCCAAGGACGCCGGCATGGACAGGCCCATCAGCCCGCACTGGCTCAGGCACGCCCACGCGTCCCACGCGCACGCCAGGAAGACGGACCTCGCCCTGATACGCGACACCCTGAGGCACTCCTCCATAGCCACCACCGGCCGCTACCTGCACGCCCGGCCGAACGACTCCTCTGCGTTGCACCTGGGCCTGTGAGCGCCTCCCCCACCCGGTCAGTACGAACCCCACGGTCGACGAGACGATCCGCCTGACTGCCCAGCGCGTCGCCGCTCGGTCGAGAACTTTGCATATGGCTACAAATTGTTACAATTTACCGCCAGCACTTTGCCCCCGGTAGCACGTAGATGTTACGTTTGTAACCCAAAAACGTGTTGCCTTCACCGCCGGTCTCGCTATCTCGCCCGCCCGTCGCATGCCCTCCGCGAGCTCCAAGCGCGCCATCCGGGCCGGCGGACCGGCCTACACTTCCTCACCCGCTGCAGCGGCTGCGAAGGAGGAGGATGCATGGGGCAAACTAGGTCAGCAATATCGCAACGCGGGGCTGCACCGGGGCCCGGCAGAAAAACCACCGGGAAGCGCGGCGCCAGGCAGCGTGCCGCCAGCGGCCGCGAAGCGAGCGTCCTCGAACCTGCCCGCGAACCCGCGCCTTCTGCTAGAGGCCGAAGGGGGTCGGGCGGAGCGGCTCCCTCCGGCCTTTCCCCGCCGAAGCGTACGCGCATCGCGCGCGAGGATGATCGCGGCCGACCGAAGGTAGGAGCGGCATCCTCCG
>JADDPV010000053.1 GCA_016781705.1 Rubrobacter sp. | reverse complement strand
CGAGTTAGTTGCCCCAGCGCGCGTATCCCGGATAACTGACTGGCGTGTAGTACGCCTGGTAGCCGTCCAGGCTGGTGAAGACCGAGACCTTCAGGTCGCCCAACCCCTCCAGGCGCCCGCGGGGCTCCTCCATCTTCGCGTCGATCCCCTTCAGGAACTCCTCGCCCTCCTTCTCCCAGCCGACGGCGTGGGCCACGACGCGCATGGGCCGCGCCATATCGCTTCTTCTCCGTCCGGGCCGCCGTCGTACTCGACGAGGACCGTCGGGGCGACCTCGGAGAGCTTGTCGTGGACCGACTCCAGCCAGCCCTTGTGCCCGATGATGAGGTGGCTCGAAGGTAACGATCTGCTCGACGTTCGGCTCATGGCGATACTTGAAGACCTCGGCCTCCTCGTCCAACCTCCTCGCGCTTCACGGGTTGACCCTGGTATCGTTTTCCAAGTTCGCGCCCGCGGCGACTAGCTGAAGCCCGAGGGCGAGCAGGGCGTCAAGATCCATCCGCCCGGTGAGGGCCATGATCCGCTTCGGGGAGGCTGGCACCTTCGCGGACGCGGACGGGGGTCCCCGTCCCTGTGGTCGTGGGAGGCTTTGCGGTCGGCGTGTTCATCCTCACTCCTTTCTGACGGTCTTCTGACGGTCTAGTTGGCACCTGCGTGGGTCCCGTCTCCGCCGTCGGAGGCCGATCGAGGCTGGAGTCCCGGCGGCTCAGGGTCCGGGCGAAAGCCCGCGTGTATTGCTCGCCTCCACCTCGTCGCGGCTCAGGCCGTTTGCCGGATAGTTCAGGCCGTGGGGGATGCACAGCGGGAGCCCGTCGCGCGGGTCGGCGATGATGTCGGCCTCGACGTGGAAAACCTCCCTCAGCACCTCGGGGGTCATGACCTCGCTCGGGGCGCCGGCGGTGAAGACCCTGCCTTCCGAGATGGCGATCATGCGGTGCGAGAAACGCGCGGCGTTGTTCAGGTCGTGCAGGACCATGAGGATGGTGCGCCCCTCTTCGCGGTTCAGCCTGTTCAGGAGCTGTAAAACCTCAAGCTGGTGCGCCATGTCGAGGAAGGTGGTGGGCTCGTCGAGGAGCAGGGTCCCGGTCTCTTGCGCCAGGGCCATCGAGATCCAGGCCCGCTGCCGCTGGCCGCCGGAGAGGGTGTCGAGCGGTCGGTCGGCGAGCTCGAGGACGCCGGTGGTCTCCAGCGCCTTCTCGGTGGCGTGCTCGTCTTCCTTGGACCACTGCCGGAGCCAGCTCTGGTGCGGGTAGCGTCCCTGCGCGGCGAGCTCCCGGACGGTGAGCCCATCGGGGGCCGCGGGGCTCTGCGGCAGGATGCCGAGTCGCTTGGCGACCTCGCGCGTCGGTAGATTCGAGATCGCGTCCCCGTCCAGGTAGATCCTGCCGCCGCGCGGCTTCATAAGTCGTGCCAGCGAGCGGAGCAGGGTGGATTTCCCGCAACCATTTGGCCCGACGACGGACGTTATGCAGCCTGTTGGTACCTCGACGGTAAGGTCCCTTATCACGGCGGCTTCGTCGTAGCCGAGCGTGATCTTCTCGGTCCGCAGCTTGCTCACCGCTCTCTTACCTCCACCGTCTCGCTTCCGGCTTTCGCTCATATGCCCCCCTCACCTCACGACCAGCCGCCGCAACCGCTCCTCGTTCGACGTGCGCGGGCAGGTGAAGCAGGTGCTGTCCCCGACCTTGTAGTACAGGCAGCAGGTGTTGCGCACCCGGGTCATCTCGGAGCCCCCGTCGTGCTCCAGCACGAAGTAGCCCGTCGGGCCGGAGAGCGGCGAGGGACCGGCGAGCAGCCTCTCGGCAAGGGCGCACGCCTCCGCCTCGCACCCCAGCTCCTGCCCCACGAACATGAACGTCTCCGCGCACACGTCCACGGCGGCGCGCCACAGCACGCGCGTCCCCCGCCGCACCCGCAGGCCGCGCAGGGCCGGGATTAGGGCCGGCAGGTGTGTCTCCGCGAGGGCCTCGCGCAGCCAGGCGAGAAGGTCGTCCTCCGAGGACAGGACCACGGCGTCCGGATGGCCGGCGTCCCGGTCGTGCGGGAGCGAGGCGAAGCTCGACCCGACGAAAGCCATCCCTTCCGCGAAGCCGCTCTCGTCGAAGCGCAGCGCCACGTTCTCCACACGCAGGTCCGGCAGCCGCCGCTCGGTCAGCAGCGCCACGACGGTGGGCGCGAGGACGCGCCAGAGGCAGTCCCTGAGCAGGGTGGTCCCCCGGTACGCCAGGTCGGTCGTCCCGTACTCGCGGCCGATGCGGGACAGGACCTCTCCGAGGAGTTCTTGGTCTTCGGCGAGATCAGCGACCGTCACCCATCCGGGTTCGTCCGGGACGCCGAGGCGGGCGGAGAGATCTATCTCACCGTCCCCGATCTCGACGGCCGAGACGCGTCCTATTGTCGCCGCCAGGGGCGCGACCACCGCCCACCGTTCGCTTTGCATCAGGAGTCGCTCCCGCGAAGCAGGCGCTCTTCGTCGAGGTCGTCAAAGACCATGTCCGCGCCGAGGACCGACTCGGAGAACCAGTGGCCATCCATCGTGTAGACGTTTCCGTTCCGGACGGCCTCGAGCCGTCGGAAAAGGGGATCGTTCGTCACTTCGGCGATCTCTCGCTCGTCCTTCTCCGGCTCACCCGTCACGTTCCACACGAACAGCGCGTCGCTCCCTTCGGCCAGCCCGAACTGTTCTTTGGAGATCTCCAGCGTGTAGTCCTCGGGGTTTTCCGCAGGCTCTCGCGGTCCTGGCGGGATCGGCAGGCCGGTGTCGTTGTAGGTTACGTCGCCGATAAAGATGCCGGGCAGGTCGAAGCGCAGGTTCTCCGGACTGGCGCGCATGGTCGCCACCTCGGTCTCCCCGAGCCGGTCGTTCATGGCCTCCTGGAAGTCCTGCGCCTTCGCCTCCCCAAACTCCACGCCCACGGTCGGGGCTATCTGCGAGAGCTCATCGTAGACCTGCTCCACGACCACGTCGGGACCGATGATGAGGTCAGGCTCCAGCGTGGCTATCTTCTCCAGGTAGGGCTCGGAGATCGAGCCAAAGGTCTCCACTCCCTCCAATCGATCGGTCAGATACTCGAACTGGGCGGTCTCGTCGTCGACCGCCACGGGCTCGACACCGACCGCCAAGGCGACGTCGGCGGCGCTGAGGAACGTGACAACCCGCTCGAGGTTCTCGGGGACCTCCGTCTCGCCGAGGCCGTGCTCGGCGGTGCGCGTGCCGCCGGACGACGCTGGCTCGCCGCCTTCGGCTTCTCCGGCGCCGCACCCGAAGAACGCGAAGACCGCCGCCAACAAGAGGGCCAGTCTGGCCGCACGATTGGTCTTTTTCACCTCTCGACCTTCCTTTCTCGCCTCAAGTGTTTCGGCCCCTGTAGAGCAGGTAGAGGAAGTAGGGCGCGCCCACGGCGGCGGTGACGATGCCGCACGGTATCTCGATGGGGGCGAAGGCCGCGCGGCCCACGAGATCGGCGAGCACAACGAGCGCGCCGCCGATCATGGCGGAGGTCGGCAGGAGACCGCCGTGGGAGGGCCCGACGAGCAGGCGGGCTATATGCGGCGCGATGAGCCCGACGAAGGCCAGTGTGCCGGCCGTGGCGACCGCCGAGGCGGCCAGCGCCACGCTGGTCAGGATGAGGAGGCCGCGTTCGAGCTCGACGCGGACGCCGAGGCCCCTGGCAACCTCGTCACCGAGGTTGAGGGCGTTGAGGTGCCGGGAGCGGAGGAGGGCGAGCGGCACGAAGAGGGCCAGCCAGGGCAGGAGGGGCCAGATCTGCTCCCAGGTCCTCCCGTAGACGCTGCCGGTCAGCCAGATCAGGGCCCTCGACACCTCGAAGATCTCGCCGGTGACGATCATCACGGTCGTGAGGGCGCTGGCGATGGCGCTGAGGCCCACCCCGATGAGGATGAGCCGTATGGGAGAGCTGTTCCCCCGCCAGGCGAGCGCGTACAGGAGCACCGCGACGACGAGCGCCCCCGCGAAGGCCGCCGGTGGGATCAGGGCCGCCGGCACCGAGGGCAGCGCCACGATGAGGGTCACCGCCGCGAGCCCCGCCCCGGCGTTTATCCCGACTATGTCAGGCGCGGCGAGTGGGTTGCGCGTGAGCCCCTGCAAGATCGCCCCGGAGATACCCAACGCCGCCCCGACCAGCAACGCTACCAGGGCCCGGGGCAGCCTCAGGGTATTGACGATAAAGGAGTAGTTGCCGTCCCCCGCCTCTATGCCGATCATCGTCCTCATCACGTCGAGGGGAGCGATAGGGTACTCACCGTAGCCGACGCTCGAGACCACGCCCGCGAGCGCGACGAGGCCCAGCAGGACCAGCAAGACGACGGCACGCAGGTCCAGCCGGAACGAGACCGGCACTCTCCCCGGGCGGAAGGTCGCCCTTCCCCTCGCGCGCGGCGCCCGCATCATCGCTTCACCCTCCAGCGGGCGAGGTAGATGAAGAACGGCGCGCCCACGAGCGCGGTCATGACGCCGACGGGGAGCTCCTGGGGCCGGACGACGACCCTCGCCGCGATGTCAGCACAGACGAGAAGGATCGCCCCGAAGAGCGCGGAGTAGGGGAGGATCCAGCGATAGTCCACCCCGGCGAAGAAGCGCGCCGCGTGAGGTACGACGAGCCCGACGAACACGAGGGGACCGGCTATGGAAACGGCCCCGCCGGCGAGCAGGATCACCGCGACCGCCGCCGCGCCCTTGACCCACACCGTCCGCTGCCCGAGGCCCGTCGCCACGTCCTCGCCCAAAGTGAGCGTCGTGATCTGGCGACTCAGGCCGAGCGCGAGGAACAGCCCGAGCGCGACGTATGGGAGCACCTGAAGCATGAGCGTGAGGTCCCTACCGGCGATGGAACCTGCCAGCCAGAACCGGATCTCGTCGAGCGTCCGCTGGTCGAGGATGAGGATCGCCGTCGTGAGCGACGAAAGCAGGGCTTCCAGGGCAGCCCCCGCCAGGGCGAGCTTCATCGGGGACATCCCACCCCTGCCTAAAGAGCCCAAAGAGTAGACGACGGCCCAGGCTACCCCGGCCCCGACGAAGGCGAACAGGGCATAGGTGCTCAGCGAAGAGGCGCCGAGAAGGAACACCACCCCCACCACCGCCAGCGCCGCGCCCGCGTTGACGCCGAGGATGCCGGGCTCCGCGAGCGGGTTACGCGTGAGCCCCTGCATGATCGCCCCCGCCACACCGAGGGCAGCCCCTACCAGCGCCGCGATCAACGTCCGCGGCACCCGCAGCGTGCGGATGATGAGGTCCTCCTCCGACCCGTCGTAGGCCGTGAACGCCGAGATCACGTCCCCCGTCCCTATCTCCGCCGCCCCAAACCTCACGCTCGCCCCCAGGCAGAGCACGAGGCTCCCGGCACCCACCACCAACCCCGACAGCAACGCACGCCTGGATCGCAGAAAACGCACCCCTCACCACCGCCCGATCTGACCCAGATCACAGCCGCCTTGACGCGCCTCGCCCATCCCGCTATTTTGGGACGCGTAATTGATAATGATTGTCAATAGCAGCACGACCGCCACGATACACGACCAGGAGGGGTGAAGCAATTGATCGAGATCAAAGGCCGTTTGTTCGTCGGGCTCGCCTGGACGGTCGCAGTCGTGGCGCTGGCTGGGTGCGGTGGCGGCGGCGAGAGCGGAGGCGGTGGCGGGGAGGACTCCGGCGGTCGCTCCATCGAGCACGCTATGGGCGAGACGGAGGTCCCGGAGAAACCCGAGCGGGTCGTCGTGCTCGACACGGGCGAGTTGGACAGCGCGATGACGCTCGGCGTCACGCCCGTCGGGGCGGTCGAGGCTGTGGAAGGGCTCGGGTACCCATCCTACCTGGATGGCACCGACGAGATAGAGAACGTCGGCACCATCGAGCAGCCGAACCTGGAGGCGATAGCCGCGCTCGAGCCCGACCTCATCCTCTCCAGCAAGCTCAGGCACGAGCAGATCTATGGCCAGCTCAGCCAGATCGCCCCGACCGTCTTCACCGAGACGACGGGGGTAACCTGGAAGGAGAACTTCGAGCTGCACGCCGAGGCACTGAACCGGGCCGAGGAGGGCAACATGGCCGAGGAGGAGTACGGGGGCCGCATAGACGAGTTCCGGCGGGCGATGGGCGACCGGCTCGGGGAAACAGAGGTTTCGGTGGTGCGCTTCCTGCCGGGCGACACCCGCGTCTATCAGAAAGAGTCGTTCATCGGGACGGTGCTCGAAGACGCCGGCCTGCCCCGTCCCCCTTCCCAGGACGTCGAGGACTTCGCCATCCTCAACGCCAGCGCGGAGCTCATCCCAGAGATGGACGGGGACGTCATCTTCGTCACCACCTACGGCCCCGAGGAAGACACGACGCTTCAGGAGATCACGTCCGACCCCCTTTGGCAGCAACTCGAAGCGGTGCAGCAGGGACGGGTCTACGAGATCTCCGACGACCTGTGGATGCTCGGCATCGGCTACACCGCAGCCAACGGCGTCGTGGACGACCTGAACAGGTACCTGCTCGAAGAGAGCGGCTAGACGGAAAGGGGTCCGCCTCTAGGAGGCGGGCGCGAAATCGAGCTCGCTGGAGATCTCGATGCTCCCCTTTACCGACCGGGCCACCGGGCACGAATCCGCGTACACGCCAAGCACCCGCTCCACGGTCTCCCGGTCTCCCTCGCTAGCCGAGAGGTGGAAGGTCTGCTTGATGCGTTTGATCACCAGCACCTTGTTCTCGACCTCGACCTCTCCGACCGTGTCGGCCGAGAGGTCCGAAAACTCGACTCGACGCGCTGCCAGCGCGCCCGCGAAAGTGCCGAGCAGTCACCCGCCCGCGGCGGCGACCACGTAGTCCAGCGTGGTCGCGTGCGGCTCCTCCGCGTCCGGCGCGACGCCGTAGTGTTCGGCGATGCCGCTGTGGACGCCGAACAAGACCGGCTCCTCCGCTGCCGGTACATGAGCGCGCCGGATCTTCCCCTTCACCGGCTCGACCTTTACCCGCGAGACGTACTTCACTTCGGACATTGCGAATCTCCTTTCGATGCTTTGTTCTTCAGCGGTTGACGGCGCGCATCTGCTGCTCGTAGAAGCGTTCGCCAGAGGCGGAGCCCCTCGGCAACGTCCTCGATGCGCGCGAGATCCCCTTCGGTTGGCTCGACCTCCAACGCCTTCGCGCTCTCCTCCAGGCGCTCGCGACGCTTGGTGCCGGGGATGGGGACGATGTCGTCGCCCTGCGCAAGCAGACACGCGAGGGCCAGCTGGCCCGCGGGATCGCGCCCTTCTCGTCGGCCATCTCCAGGTTCTTCTTGAAGTTCTCCTCGGAGAAGCGTGGGAAGCGGGCGACGCGGGTGTCGCCCTCGGGCAAGTCCTCCACGCTTCGCCACCGACCCGTGAGGAACCCGCGTCCCAGGGGCGAGTAAGAGACGAACCCGATGCTCAGCTCCCGGCACGTGGGCAAGACCTCCTCCTCCTCCTCCACGTCGCGCGTGAAAAAAGCGAGTACTCAGTCTGCAACGCGCTGATCGGGTACAACGCGTGCGCCCGCCGGATCGTATCCGGGGCAGCCTCCGATAGCCCCAGGTACCGAACCTTCCCCGCCTTCACCAACTCCTTCATCGCCCCCACCGTCTCCTCGATCGGGATCTCCGAGTCTACGCGGTGCTGGTAATACAAGTCTACGTGGTCCACCCCGAGCCTCTGGAGAGACGCCTCGCAAGCCTCGCGCACGTACTCGGGCCGCCCGTCCACGCCCAGGAAGGAGCCATCTCACCGCGCACGTTGCCGAACTTCGTAGCGAGTACGACTTCGTCCCGCCGGTCGGCTGTTGCCTTGCCGGCAAGCTTCTCGTTGGTGAACGGACCGTACATGTCGGCGGTGTCCAGGAACGTGACGCCGAGCTCGATGGCACGATTGATGGTCGCCAGGGACTCCTTTTCATCTGCGGTACCGTAGAACTCAATCATCCCCGTGCACCCCAGCCCCAGGGCCGAGACCTGGAGGCCCTCCCGTCCCAGGGCGCGCCGCTCCAAATGGAGGATCCCCCTTGACACCGGCGCTTCCTCTGGTGCCAGTTTACCCGATGAGGTCCGAACCCACCCTCCGCACGCCAGGCTCGCCACGGCGAGACGCCGGGGCGAGGATTTCGGGTTTC
>JADDPV010000020.1 GCA_016781705.1 Rubrobacter sp. | reverse complement strand
TCTCCGTCGCGTCCCTGGCGCCGACCGCGGAGGTCTACCGGGAATCCGGCGGCCTCGAACCTCGCGACGCGCTCGAAGACGAGCACCTGGAAAACGTCCTCGCCAACGCAGCGTCTCCACAAAACGCCTGCTCTCCGTCCGGGTCAAGACGTCGGCGCGTCTGGTGGGACGCGCTGGCCAGGGCCTCGCCCAAGACCTCGCCGACGCGGAGAAGCTGCGGGCCGCTTCGCGTCCTGGAGCGGCCGGGAATCGGGAGTAGTGGGTCGAGAGTCCAAAGAAGGACCCTCGACTCCCGAAACGGTTAGTTCGCCTTCTCCTCGCGATACTCCTGAATACTCTCGTACACGGCGTCGGGGAACTGCAGCTCCTGGTAGGGATTGCAGGCGTCCGGGTCGTCGGGGTTCGGGCAAATGGGGAAGTCCTGCTGGCTCTGGAACTGCAAGATCTTGTCTCGACGGGGTGGACTGTAGCCCTTCTCCTCTACCTGCTGGACCATCGCCCGGATCTTGCCCTCGTCCGCGTCGTGGTCCTTCGCCAGGAGCTCGACCAACTCGTCGTTGGAGACGAAGTGGCGCCCGATCATGGCGAACACCAGCCGCCCGTAGTGGCCGATGTCTTTGCCCTCATCCAGGGCTTCCAGCATGTGGCTCATCATCGGGCTCTGGCGCAGATCCTCTACCGACATACGCATCTCCTCTCGTGTCGCTCCGTAGAGGGTACAGGTGAGTATCCTAAAAAACAACGGCGAAAAACGCCCCGCCGCCCTTACGAGCCGTACGTAGCCTCCAAGAGCGCGGGCAGCACCTTGCCAGCTCTGCCCCGCAGGACGTAGTCGGCGTGCCGCGAGAGCGGCGTCTTGTCCGGGTTGACCTCGACGACGACGGTCGCCCCGCTTCGCTGGGCCTCGAAGGGCAGCAACGCCGCCGGCTGCACGAGCCCGGAGGTACCTACCGAGAAGAAGAGGTCGCACGAGCGGGCAGCCTCGGAGGCGGCGTGCAGGGCGTCGGCCGGAAGCGCCTCGCCGAACCACACGACGTCCGGCCGCAGGGGAGCGCCACAGTTCGGGCAGACCGGCGGCGCCCCTTCGGGCTCGTAGTCCTCCACGGCCACGCCCTCCGCCGAGCACTTCGTCCGCATGATGTTGCCGTGCAGCTCTATCAAGTTCCCGCTCCCCGCCCGCCGGTGCAGCCCGTCCACGTTCTGCGTAATGAGCGTGAACCGCGAGACGTGCCGCTCCAGCTGCGCGAGGGCGAGGTGCCCGGGGTTCGGGCCGGCCTGCGCGACGAGCCCGCGCCGCCACTCGTACCACTCCCACACCAGACGCGGGTCGCGCGAGTAGGCTTCGGGCGTGGCGAGGTCGGCGGGATCGTAGCGCGCCCAGAGGCCGGTCTGGGCGTCACGGAAGGTCGGAACCCCACTCTCGGCGGAGACGCCGGAGCCGGTGAGCATGGTTACCGTCTGGGCCCCGCGCAACGCCTCGACCAGGCTCTCCGGGATTGGAGTGCTCTCGTTCACACCGTCAGGCGCCGGCGGCGCGTAACAACTCCTGCGGGCCGTCGGAGATCCGTACCTCCCGCTGCTCGCCGGACGCCATATCGCGCAACGCGCAGACGCCCCGCGCGAGCTCCTCGTCCCCGATCACGACCGCGAACCGCGCCCCCGCCCGGTCAGCCCCCTTGAACTGCCCCTTCGCGCTCCGATCCGCGTAGTCGAGGTCGCACGAGAGCCCCGCGTCGCGCAAAGCCCCCGCGAGCCTCAAAGCAGGCAGGCGCGCCTCCGGGACGAGGGTGATGAAGTACGCGTCCAGGCCCGCGCCGCCCTCCGGCGCCTCGGCTGCGAGCAGGATGCGCTCCACGCCGGTCCCGAAGCCGATACCGGCGAGGTCTGGTCCGCCGAGCTGCTCGACGAGCCCGTTGTAGCGCCCCCCCGCTCCGACCGTGTCCTGCGCCCCCAGGGCCGCGCTCTTCGCCTCGAACACCGTCAGCGTGTAGTAGTCCAGCCCGCGCACCAGCCGCTCGTCCAGCTTGTACGGGATGCCCAACGCGTCCAGTCCCGCCTCGACCGCGGCGAGGTGCCCCCGCGCGTCCTCGCTCAGGAAATCCCCGATCAGGGGTGCCTCGTCGAGCAGCTCCTGGGTCTCCTTGCTCTTGGAGTCGAAGGTGCGCATCGGGTTCTTGTCCAGGCGCGCGCGCGAGTCCGGGTCGAGGTGTGCCTCGTGCTTCTTGAGGAACCCCCTCAGCTCCGGGACGTAGCGGCGCCGCGTCTCGAAGTCGCCGAGGTTATTCAGGTAGACGACCTCTCCCTTCACGCCCAGGGACTTGTGGATGGCGTAGAGGAGTGAGATCACCTCGACGTCCACGAGCGGGTCGGGCGAACCCAATACCTCCGCCCCGATCTGGACGTGCTGCCTGTAGCGCCCCTTCTGCTGGCGCTCGTGCCGGAACATCGGCCCCATGTACCAGAGCTTGGTCGGCTGCGCGAGCCTGTCCAGGTTGTGCTCGACGAACGCGCGCACCACCCCCGGCGTCCCCTCCGGCCTGAGCGCGAGCTCCCGCCCGCCCTTGTCCGTGAACAGGAACATCTCCTTGGTCACCACGTCCGACGTCTCCCCGGAGCTCCTCACGAACAGCTCTGCCTCCTCGAAGACGGGCAGCCGCACCTCCGAGTAGTTGTAGCGACCGAACACGTCGCGCGCCACGCGCTCGACCAGCTCCCAGAGCTCCGGCCGCTCGTGCGGCTCCTGGCCCTGGCCCCCGCCGGGATAGACGTCGTAGGTCCCCTTCGGCCCCCGGTAGCCCTTGGTTGCGCTCAAACGACCCCCAGGGGCAGGTACGGGTTCGTCTCCAGCTCCTCCATCGCGCTCAAGACCGAGCCGTGCCCGCAAAACAGGCGCGTCCCTTCCTTCCAGAGCGGCATCACCTTGCGCAGGGAGACCTCGATCTCCTCCCACGACGCCCCTTCGAGGTCCGTCCGCCCCACGCTCCCCGGCAGGATGAGGTCACCCACTATCTGGTCCGCCCCCACCACGAACGTCACCGACCCCTTCGAGTGCCCCGGCGTGTGCAGCACCTTGAAAGTCTCCCCCGCGATCACGAGATCCTCGCCGTCTTGCAGCGGCTCGTAGTCCGTCACGCCCGCCCTCTCGGCATCGAGCGGGTGCATGTACACCGGGACGCCCGTTTCGTTACGCACTTCCCCCAGCGCGCTCACGTGGTCTGGGTGGCGGTGCGTCACCAGGATAGCGGCGACGGGCTGCCTTACGGCGGCCATGATCTTCTCCGGCTCCGCGCCCGCGTCCACGACGAGGTCGCCCTGGGGGGCATGGACCACGTAAGCGTTGACCTCAAAGCCGTTCATGCTCAAGCGGACCTGCTCTATCTCGGCCAAACGAGCCTCCTGGTAGTCTAGTGGTTGCTGAGCGGGGTGCCGTCGCGCGAGACGCGGCTCACCTCGTAGACGTCGGGGATACCCCGGATCTTGCGCATTATCTCCTCGACGTGTCCCACGCTCGCCGCCTTGAAAGCGAAACGGCTGAGCGCCGTCCTGTCCTCGATGGTGTCCACGCGCGCCGATAGGATACTCACCCCGGCGTCCGAGATCATGGACGTCACGTCCTTGAGCAGGTGCATCCGGTCCAGCGCCTCCACCAGTATCTCCACGGTGAACAGCCTGTCCCGCCGCTGCGCCCACTCCACCTCGACGAACCGCTCCGGGTCGCGCGCCTTCAACGCCCACGCGTTGGCGCACCCGGAGGAGTGGACCACCACCCCGCGCCCCAGCGAAACGTACCCGACGATATCGTCGCCGGGCATCGGGCTGCAACACCGCGCCAGCCGCGTGAGGATGCCGCTAGACCCCACGACCCGAACCCCCGTCTCCTCGTCGGTGGACCCGGTCTCGCCCGGTAGCGGCAGCGGGGTCAGCGCCGGGGTCGGCCGTCTCCCGCCCTCCTGCTCCTCTTCCTTCGGCCTCACCTTCTCCAGGATGCGGTGCGCGACGTTCTCCGCGGAGAGGGATCCCTGCCCCACCCCCGCGAGCATATCGTCCACCGTCGAGCAGTTCACCGACTCGGCGACCTCCTCCAACACTGTCGTGGGCACCTTGCCCCGATCCAGGCGCTGCTTCCTGAGGAGCGCGGCGACCTTCTCGCGGCCGAGGCTCAGGTTGTCCTCGCGGTCGGCCTTGTTGTAGAACTGCCGGATCTTGTTGCGGGCCCGCCCGCTCTGCACCACGGCCAGCCAGTCCCGGCTCGGCTTGGCCGTCTTGCCCGTGATGATCTCCACCCGGTCCCCGCTCACCAGCTCGGAGTCGAGCGGCACTATGCGGCCGTTCACCTTCGCGCCGATGGTCCTGTGGCCAACCTCGGTGTGGACGTGGTAGGCGAAGTCTATTGGGGTCGCGCCGGAGGGCAGGCTCACCACGTCGCCCTTCGGGGTAAACACGAAGACCTCGTCGGCGACCAGCTCGCCCTTCAGGGACTCCATGAAGTCGTTGGCGTCGGTGGTCTCTTGCTGCCACTCCACCATGCTCTTCAGCCACGTCAGGCGGTCCACCTGACTCGCCTTCAGGCCGCTCTTGTACATCCAGTGCGCCGCGATGCCGAACTCGGCCGTCACGTCCATGTCGCGGGTCCTGATCTGGATCTCCAGCAACTTCCCCTCGTTGGACATCACCGTCGTGTGCAGCGACTGGTACATGTTGAACTTGGGCATCGCGATGTAGTCCTTGAACCGCCCCGGAATGGGCTTCCAAAGGGAGTGGATGACGCCTAAAGCGCCGTAACAGTCGCGCACCGAGTCCACGACGACGCGCAGCCCCGCGAGGTCGTAGATCTCGTTGAACTCCTTGTTGCGCCGCACCATCTTGTTGTAGATGGAGTAAAAGTGCTTGACGCGCCCCTTGACCTGCGCGCCCTCCACTCCGGCCTCGCCGAGATGCTCCAGCAACTCCCTGGCCGCCCCGTTGATGAACGCCTCCCGGTCGCCCCTGCGCGCCGCCACGAGCCGCTTTATCTCCGCGTAGCGCCTCGGGTGCAGCGTCGCGAACGAGAGATCTTCGAGCTCCCACTTCACCGAGTAGATACCGAGCCGGTGCGCGAGCGGCGCGTAGATCTCCAGCGTCTCCGTCGCCTTGCGGAGCTGGTTCTCGCGCTTGAGGTACGCGAGGGTACGCATGTTGTGCAGCCGGTCGGCAAGCTTGATGATGATCACGCGCACGTCGCGGCTCATCGCCACGATCATCTTGCGCAGGCTCTCGGCCTGCGCCTCCTCCAGGTTACCGCTGGGGAGCCGCTTCAGCTTGGTCACTCCGTCGACGATGTTGCTGACCTCGGCCCCGAACTTCCCGGTGAGATCCTCCTTGGTGACCTCGGTATCCTCGAGCACGTCGTGCAGGAGGGCGGCGGCGATGGTCGTGGCGTCGAGACGCAGGTCGGCGAGGATGTCGGCGGTGCAGAGTGGATGGTAGACGAAGGGCTCACCGCTCTTTCGGACCTGGCCCTTGTGGGCGGCGTGGGCGGTGTTGTAGGCACGCGCGATCAGCTCGAAGTCCGCCTCCGGGTCGTAGTCCCTGACCTTACGGTCGAGCGAGGTTATGGTGACGTCCGGGACCGCTACGGGCCGCGGGTACGCCTCTTCGCGGATCATCTCCATTTCTAGATTCTAGCACCGGGTCCCCCCATCAGGTCTCCCGGCGTTCGCGGGGGCTCAGAGTGGGCGCGAACCGAACTTCTGATCGACGTCCACCTCGATGCCCCCGACGGAGCGGGCTACGGCATTGTAGATGAGCGCGGTAAGCAGACCGCCCAAGAAGCCTGCGATCCCGAGGAGAATCGGGAAGAAGATAATGGAGCCCACGCCGAAGAGCAGGCTGAACGTCCCGGCGGCTATCCCCTCCCCGGAGCCCGACTCCGTGGAGAAGCCGATCACGGCTGCGAACAGCCAGAACAAGGCGTTAAAAGCCCCAACGATGAGCCCCAGCAACGCGTACAAGGCGCCCAACACCTTGCCGAGGGAGAGAATCCCTACTCGCCTCACGATCATACGCTAACTCCTCCTCTCTATGGCTTCTATTCCGACTGTACACGGTGGCCGGCCCTTGCGAAACCCCCACATCCCCTACAACCTTCCCGAGCGGAAGATGACGACGAGCAGCACGGAGGCCATGACGAGCGCGAGGGCGAAGCCGATGAAGGCGACGACCGGGACGCCGATCAGGGGCACCTGCGGGCCGGCGGTGGCGAAGGCCCCGATGAACGAGGAGCCGATGAGGAGAGCCCCGGTGACGAGGGCGAAGACGAGCCTGTTGGCGAGCACGTCCACCTGCCCGGTCAGCTCGTCGAGGCCGCCGTGGCGGAGACGTATCTCGATCTCACCGTCCTCGAGCTCTGTGAGGAGCTCTCTGATCTGCTCGGGATAGTCTTCCAGGTACCGGGCATACTCGACGGCGCGCTCCTGGCTCCTTTCGAGCAGGGCGGCCGGCTCCAGGCGCTCGCGCAGCAGGCGCCGGGCGTAGGGTTGGGCGATCTCGTACGCGTTTATGGTCGGGTCTATCGAGCGCGAGAGCCCTTCGGCGGTCACGAGGGCCTTGATCAGCAGCGGGAAGACGGGCGGCAGCGAGAGCCGGTAGCGCCTGGTCAGAGAGATCAGCTCCGAGAGCGCCTGCCCGAGCGTGACCTCTCCGACCGAGAGCCCGGAGTACTTGTACAAGAACTCCCGCAACTCCTGCACGAGCGGCCCCCGTACCTCCGTCGCGTAGCGTACTCCCAAAGACTCCAGCCCCCGCAACACCGCCCCCGCGTCGCGCCGGATGACGGCGATGAACAGGTTGCTCAAAGCCTCGATATCGCCGCGGCTCATGAAGCCGACCATGCCGAAGTCGAGGAGGGCGAGGTCACCCTCGGAGGTGAGGACGAGGTTGCCGGGATGCGGGTCGCCGTGGAAAAAGCCGTCCTCGAAGGCCATCTTGAAGATCGCGTCCGCCCCCATCGCCGCCACCCTGCGCCGCTCGGCGGGCGGGAAGAGCCTGGGGTGGAGGTTCTGGAAGCGCGTCCCCTCGATGAACTCCATCGTGAGGACCCGTTTGGTGGATAGCTCTCGATGGATCGCCGGTATCTTCACGCGGGTATTGGCGAAGTTGTGGGCGAAGCGTCTCGCGTTCTGGGCCTCGACGGTGTAATCCAGCTCGCGCCGGATTACGCCCTCGAACTCCGCCACGAGCCCGGGCACGTCCACGAGCAGCCTCTCCCCGAACCTGGCGTCTAGCAACCGCGCCAAGTCCCGCATGAGCCGCAGGTCCGCCTCGACCCTGCCGCGCGCCTTGGGCCGCTGCACTTTGACCGCGACGGCCTCCCCGCTGCGCAGGCGCGCCCGGTAGACCTGCCCGATGCTGGCCGAACCGAGCGGCACCGGATCGAACTCCGCGAAGAGCTTCCCGATGGGCACCCCGAGCTCGTCCTCGATGACCTCCTGCGCCCGCTCCAGCGGTATGGGCGCGGCGGTGTTCTGAAGCTTCTGGAGCTCGCCCAGGACGCCCTCGGGGATCACGTCCGAGCGCGTCGAGAGCAGCTGGCCGAACTTGACGAACGTCGGTCCCAGGTCGTCGAGCGTCCGCCGGAGCCTGACCGCGAAGTTCGGCGCGAGGAGCTCCTCCACCCCCCGCTTCTCCCGCCGCCCGCGCCTGACGTCGAAGACGAACCCGAACCCGTGCCGAACGAAGACACGCCCGATCTGGGAGAACCGCGCCAGGTTCTCCCGGTGTCCCGCAGCGGGAGGACGGCCGTCCATCATCGTCCCGCACCCGCCCGGCGGAGCGGCCGGCCGCTCCGCCGGAGGGCGCGCCTACGACCTCTCAGGCGGCAGCCCCGGCGGGGTCTCGGGCTCGTCGCGCGGCGGCTGTGGGGTCACGTCCACCCCACCAGGCGGCGAAGCCGTAAGAGGAGTGGGCGGCGCCGCTTCGCCCGCGGTAGGCGCGGCGGCCTCGGACGGGCTCCCGGGGCCCGGTGCGGTCGCGGCGGGGCGGTCTTCCAGGAGGCGGACGCGGTGCTCCAGTTGTTCGACGCGGAAGAGGAGGTCTTCATAGGCCTCGCGATTCGGGACGCCGGCCCCGCGCAGGCCCTGCTGCACCGAGG
>JADDPV010000234.1 GCA_016781705.1 Rubrobacter sp. | reverse complement strand
ACCCCAGCCAGCGCATGTGGCAGAGGCTTTCGTCGGCAAGCTCGAAACGTGGCCGTGAATAATTCAGGCTGGATCTCTTTGCAAAGGTAGGCTCTACGCACCTTCGAATCCCACCCGAGGTTCCTGACGAGGCTAAGTTGACAACCCGGCCGGATAGCTCCGTCTCACATCGAGAGAAACATCGTGACACGGTAAACTATCCTCCGTCTGAGCGCCAGCGTCCCACGATCCTAACACGTGGTCGGTGACCTCTCACCGTTCGTTCCGGCTTCGTAGAAGAGCTTCACTTTACGGCTGTCCCTCCCTACCTTTCTCGGACCCCCTTCACGCGGCATGTACCGTAAGCGTCGACAGGGAGTAGAGCTACGCACCCCGCGTCACGTCGCAGTCGCCGCTCTGAGGACATGCTACGTCACCAGACGCTCGAAGACGATGGACTCGTTGTCCGGTGTACCGTCCTTCCTTAGCTCGTAGCGTTCCAGCTCGTAGGACTCGTACATCTCGGCGGAGATGTCCGCCGCCGCGCGGTGGGAGGATAGTCCGGTGGCCTTTCGCGCGTGCTCGCGGCTCTCCCACAAACAGAAGGACAGGCAACGGCGCCGCTCGTTGGCTTCGCCCTTGAAGTAGTGCAGGAGCCCGCCGGCTTCGAGTGCCTCGGCGTAGGCCGCGTCGTCGTATTCCTTGAGGACGTTGGTGTCGGCGGACGCGCGGCGCACAGACCGGAAAACGACGAGGTAGAGTTGGGTGGCAGATATGCTTCGCAGGCATCGGGCCCAGTCGAAGCCTTCCTGTATCGGCAGGGCTGCGTAATCGGGGTGGATCGGGGTCGGTTGGCAAAAAGCTTCGTGCGGGCCGGTCGCCCGCCCTTCGTGGGTCATGCGGTCTCCGTTCTTTGGGCTTTGCTTATCACCCCCTTTCGCTCAACTCGACAATCCCTTGAACCGGCCCTGCCTGCCGACGGCGGTACCGCGCATCTCGCCGGGATGCCTCAAGGCCGTGTGCCCGACGCCATACCGACCGCACGAGAACCGCTCCACTCGCAGGGAGGACGCGTAGCATAAGATGGGGTCCCCGTGGTGTCTCGGTGCTAGATCCGGTACCGAGAAGAGGTACCCCAGGTAAGGCGGTTCTTCGCACACCTTTCGGCCCAACTCCGTGGCCAATAGGTCTAAACCTCCCCCAGGTACGCCTCGCGTACCTTCGGGTCCTGCCGGAGCAACGCGGCCGGGGCAGCGTTGACGACCCGGCCCGTCTCCAGGACGTAGCCGCGGGAGGCGATCTCCAGGGCGACGTTGGCGTTCTGCTCGACGAGCAAGATGGTGGTGCCCTGCTCATTTATCTCCCTGATGACCTGGAAGATGCGCTCGACGAGCACGGGCGCCAGGCCCATCGACGGCTCGTCAAGGAGGAGCAGCTTCGGGCGGCTCATCAGCGCCCGCCCGATGGCGAGCATCTGCTGCTCGCCGCCGCTCATGGTTCCGGCCTCCTGCTTTGTGCGCTCCCTGAGGCGCGGGAAGAGGTCGAAGACGCGGTCCATGTCCTGTTGTATCCCGACGCCGTCGTTCCTGTGGTACGCGCCCATCTCCAGGTTCTCCAGCACCGTCATGCGCGAGAAGATCTTGCGCCCCTCGGGGCTCTGGGCTATGCCGCGCTCGATCATGTCGTGCGGCGGAACGTTCTGTATCTCCTCGCCGTCGAAGACGATCCTGCCCTCCCGGGGCGTCAAGACGCCGTGGATGGACCGCAACGTGGTCGTCTTGCCGGCGCCGTTGGACCCGATGAGCGTGACGACCTCGCCCTTCTCGACCGTGAGGGAGACGCCCCTCAAGGCGTGGATGTGGCCGTAGTAGCTGTGGATGTCCTGTACTTCGAGGAGCGCCATCTCCTAGCCCGTCTTCGCCGTACCGAGGTACGCCTCTATCACACGCGGGTCCTCGCGCACCTCGCCAGGACTGCCCTCGGAGATCTTCTCGCCGTGGTCCAGGACGGTCACCCTGTCCGAGATGCTCATCACGACGCGCATCTCGTGCTCGATGAGTAGGATGGAGATACCCCTCTCCTCGCGCAAGCGAGCGATGAGCTGCGTGAGGCGTGCCGTCTCCTGTGGGTTCATCCCCGCCGTCGGCTCGTCGAGCAGTAGGAGCTTCGGGTCGGAGGCGAGCGCGCGTGCGATCTCCAACCGCCGCTGGTCACCGTAGGGGAGGTTCTTGGCGAAAGTCTGACGGTTGCGCAAGCCCACGAAGTTGAGGAGCTCGTCGGCCTTCTCGCGGGCCTCCTTCTCCTCGCGCCGGACGCCCGGGGTCTTGAGGATGGAGGCCAGGATGCCACTCTTCAGGCGGACGTGCATCCCGGAGAGCACGTTGTCCACGGCGCTCATCGTCCCGAAGAGCCGGATGTTCTGGAAGGTGCGCCCGAGGCCCATCCGGGCCCGCTGGTGCGGCTTCTTCTTCGTTATGTCCTCGCCGAAAAAGACGAAGCTGCCCGAGGTCGGTATGTAGAGTCCGCTCACCATGTTGAAGAACGTGGTCTTGCCCGCGCCGTTCGGCCCGATCAGGCTGACTATCGTGCGCTGAGGAATGTCGAAGTCCACCGCGTTGACCGCCACTAGCCCACCGAAGGTCTTGGTGATTCCACGCGCCTCCAGGACCTTTGCCCCCGAACTAGGGAAGTTCGGGGCAGCGTTCGGGCTCGCGTTCGCCTCAGCCGGCACGGCTCACCTCCGGGACGGACGCGTCCTCCTCCTCGCCGCCGTGCAGCTCCTCGGCCCTCTGGCGGTTAGGGATGATGCCCTCGGGTCTGAGGAGCATCATGATGACCAGGAGGAGACCGAAGAGGAAGAAGTTGTAACGGGGGATGTCCGCCTCGGCGAGCAGGGCGCTGCCGGTAGCGTCGCCGATGGCGTGGACCCACTCGTTGACCTGCGGGAGGAGGTAGAAGTTGATCCCCTGCAGCACGATGGCGCCCAAAATCACGCCGTATATGTTGCCCATCCCCCCGAGGATGACCATGCACAGAATCAATATAGATACGTTAAACGAGAAGCTGGTCGGGAAGATGCTCTTTATGAACGCGCCATAGAACGCCCCTGCCAGGCCCCCGAATACCGCGCCCAGGGCATAGGCCCACAGCTTGGTCGTCACCAGGTTGATCCCCATCGCCGCCGCGGCCGTCTCGTCCTCGCGTACCGCGATCCAGGCGCGACCGAGCCTCGAGTCCCGCAGGCGTATGTTGACGAAGATGGTGATCAAGACCAGAGCGAGGATCGTAAAGTACCACGGGTTCAGGTTGCTGGTCGTGAAGCGCTGCCAGTCGTCGAGGGCGTCCGGCAGGAACGGGAAGCCCGGCGAGTCTATGGCCTTGATACCCACGACGCCGTTGGTGAGGTTGAAGCCGAAGATGTTGTTCCCGTTCTCGAAGAACTGCGGGATGATCTCGCCAAACCCCAGCGTGACGATCGCCAGGTAGTCACCCCGGAGCCTCAAGGTCGGCGCCCCGATGATAACCCCGCACAGCGCCGCGAATGCCCCGGCGAGGATGAGTATGATCCAGAAGGAGATATGTATGCCCGGCTTCTCCACCCCGCTGACGGTCGTCGTGTTGGCGGCCGAGAGGAAGGAGAAGCTGACCTGCTGGAAGTGACTGGAGGCGAGCCAGCCGACGACGTATGCCCCGAGCGCGTAGAACGCCACGAAGCCGAGGTCCAGGAGCCCGGCGAACCCGACCACGATGTTCAGCCCCAGAGCGAGCATCACGAAGACCGCGACGACGATCGCCGAGAATGTCAGGTTCGTCCCCAGGGCGTCGTCCACGAACGGGAAGACGAGGGCCAGCAGGATCAGCCCTACCGGCAGGGCGAGCTTGTTCAGCCTCGCGTCGCCTCTCACGTCCGCTCGCCCCCGCCCCCTTGCACCGATGACCGGTCGCCGAGCAGACCCTGCGGCCGGAAGACCAGGACCAAGATGAGCACGGTGAAGATCATGATCTCCGTCCACCTGACGCCCACGTACTGGTCGCTCATCGCCCCTATCACCCCGATGAGTATCCCGCCGACGACGGCGCCGGTGAGGTTCCCGATGCCACCCAAGACCGCCGCCGTGAACGCGAACAGCCCCTGCCGGAAGCCGACGTTGAAAACGGTGGTCCCGTTGAAGAGCCCGAACATCACCCCCGCCGCCCCCGCGAGAATGCCACCCAGGAGGAACGTCACCGCGATCGTGCGGTCCACGTTTATCCCCATCATCGCCGCGGCCTCCTTGTCCTGTGCGACGGCCCGCATCGCCTTGCCCTGCTTGGTCCGCTGCACGAAGTACGAGAGCGCGAGCAGCAGCGGTATCGTCACCAGGATGATAAAGAGATCCTTCCAGCGGTAGACGAGGGCGTCGGTGAAGGCGCCCAGGGCGTTGCCGTCGGGGATGAGGCTGGGGAACGGTATCTGCGAGGCGCCCTTCCACACGAGACCTATGTTCTGGAGGATGAAAGACATCCCTATGGCCGTGATGAGCACGGCGAGGCGAGGCGCGTTCCTAAGGGGCTTATACGCAATGCGCTCTATACCTACGTTGATCAGGCCGCATATCGCCATTGCCGCCACGAGCGCGAAGACGACACCCACTATCTGCAAGGCCGCGCCGGAGTCGCCGCCTATGGGAGCGAAGAAACCGAGCCCGAGGAAGGTCCCGCTCAGGACCGTGAGACCGACAAAGGAGCCGAGCATGAAGTTATCGCCGTGGGCGAAGTTGATCAACTCGACGATCCCGTAGACCAGCGTGTACCCGAGGGCGATGAGCGCGATGATCGCGCCGTTCGTGATCCCCACCAATAGCTGCGAGACGAACTGCGCTGGGTCTTGCGCCGCCTGGAAGAGCAACACCACCACCAGCACCGCCACGACGGCGACTGCGATGCGCGACTGCCAGCTCGAAGACCTTACGCTGTCTAGCAGCCCCCCCTGCTTGGCCTCTACCATGCTCATCTGCCGATATTACCCTCTTCTAATAAACGGGACCGGGGATCTGTTACCCCGGTCCCGTCTTACGCTTGCCGTGATTACTCGCTAATGTCTATAGTTCGGTCGAACGTGAACTCGCCACCTTCGATCCTCTGGCCAGAGAGCTCGGTGAGGGTCGTGTCGCCGTCCTCGTCGAAGCTCCAGGTCCCCAAGACCCCCTCGTAGTCCTCCGTGGCGAATAGCTGCTCGAGCACACCCTCGCGGGTGACCTCGCCGTTCTCGTCGTAGGCCCGCTCGATGGCGTCGAGCACCACGTTGGCCGCCTCGTAGCCGTAGGCGGTGTACGCCTCGACGTCGCCGCCGTAGGTGTCCCTGTACTCCTCGACGAACGCCTGGCCCTCCTCGGAGAGCTTCTCCGGCGGCAGGCCGCCGAAGGTGACGTAGGCGCCCTCGGCGCTCTCGCCCGCCGCCTCCAGGAACGCCTCCTCGAAGATGCCGTCCGGACCCATGAAGATCACTTCCTCGTTGTCGCCGACGATGCTCACCTTGTCGCGGATAAGCTGGCCGGCGTTGTTCTGCGTGATGCCGCCGTAGTAGATGGCGTCAGGCTGCTCGTCCGCGATGCGGGTCATCAGCGACCGGTAGTTCGATGCGGTACCGTCGATGCCCTCGCGTCCCAGCACCTCTATGCCGAGCTCCTCGGCGTTCTGCTCGAACTGGTCAGCAAGACCCTGGCCGTAAACCTGCCTGTCGTCGATGATGAAGACGCTCTCCACGCCCTCGTCGTCCAACCACAAGGCGCCCGCCCGGCCCTGCTTGTCATCGGCCGGGATAACGCGTAGGTAGTTGCGCTCGCCGGTAGGATAGTACTTGTCCGGTTCTGTCGGATCCGGGCTGGGCTTCGTGAGCCCGAGGAGGGTGTTCGCGGGGCTAACCATACCAAGGCCAGCCTCGTTGAGGATCGGGATCTCTACCGCCGCGCACCCGGAGTTGAACGGGCCGATCCAGGCGACGATCTCCTCGTCCTGGGCGGCGGTCTGGGCGTTCTCGGCGCACTTGGCCTCGTCCCACTGCCCGGCCTGCGCCGTGGCGTTGTCCTGAGAGGTGTAGTTGACCCTGACGTCCCCGGCCATGTTGTCGCGCTGCTCGAGCGCCAGCTTGATCGCGTTGACTATCGTCTCGTTCTGCGGCCTGGACGACCCCTGCAACGGCAGGTCGCTGACGATGGTCACCGTTGGCTGGTCGCCACCCTCTTCGCCCTCACCCTGGCCGCCGCCGCCGCATCCAGCTATCATCAAGGCCGAGGCGATACCCAACACCGCGAGCATCCCCATCTTACGTCTTCTTCTCGACAACCTATACCTCCTTGTCCAGCCCGCGCCACAGCGAGCGTCCCAATCCCCTTCGAGGCGGCCCTGCTCCCGGATAACCGACGAGCGGGCCGCGCATGTCCCCTGATAGGGTGAGATTATCGCCGCACCCGCTTCGCTCTGTCAATATGCCCGGGGCCAAAGGCGAGCATGGTATACTCGTCACTCTCCCTGCCGGAGTGGCGGAATGGTAGACGCGCCGGACTCAAAATCCGGTTCCCTTCGGGGAGTGTGGGTTCGAGTCCCACCTCCGGTACTTCAAAAAATTCCTGCAAAAGCGGCTAAAACGTGAACCGCAAGGTGAAGCCCCGGTCCTCGCGCCGGGGCCGTTTACTGCAACCGTACTGCAACCCGTCAGCGGAGGGCTTCTTCGAGGGCGCGGGCCGCGCTGTCTTGCATGTCGGGGAGGACGTGCGAGTAGGTGTCGAGGGTGATGGAGATACTGGAGTGGCCCAGCATCTCCGAGACGACCTTGGGATTGACGTTCTTCGTCAGCAGCAGGGTAGCGCACGTATGCCGGAGGTCGTGGAAGCGGGTCTTCGCCGGTAATCCCGCACGCTTGAGGAGGGGCTTGAACAGGTGGGTCGTCACGCTTCGACGGTCGAGGGGCCTGCCGGTCTCGGAGGCGAACACGAGCCCGTTCTCCTGCCACAGGGAGCCGGCCCTGTCTATCTCTTCTAGCTGACGCGCCAGGTGGCCTCTGAGGGCGTCCACTGCACCCTTGGTCAGGCTGACGCGGCGGCGGCTACCCTTCGTTTTGGGAGCGGCGAGACGAGGACCGCCCTTCGCCGTGGTCAGGGCGCGCCTCACGTGTAGCGTCCTCTCCTCGAGGTCGATGTCTTCCCACTTGAGCCCCAGGAGTTCCCCTTGCCTGAGCCCGGTGTGGACGGCCAAAGCGTAGAGGGCTTCGAGGCGGTCACCGCGGGCCGCGTCGAGCAGCATCTTGACCTGCTCGGGCGTCAGGGGGCGAATCTCCTCCCGGCGTACCTGCGGGGGCTTGACAGCTTCGGTGGCGTTGCGCGGGATGAGGCCATCGTTTACGGCCTGCTTGAGCGCCTTGTGCAGGGTGACGTGGATGTACTGGACGGTGCGCGGGCTCAAGGTTTGGAGCTTCTCCTTGTAGAGGCTGCGCACGTGGGTCGGGGATAAGGCCTTGAGCTTCACGTCGCCGAGCATGGGGATGATGTGGGTCCTTGAGATCTGCTCGTAGCGCTCGTAGGTGGTGTTCCTCACCGTGTCCTTGACGGAGTCTTCGAGCCAGCGGGAGAGGTACTCCCGGAGCTTGAGGCCCTCGGCGTCGAAGACGAGGCCGCCCTCGCGATCGGAGAGGGCCTTGGCGAGCTTCTTCGCCACCTCGGCCCGCGTCTTGCCGTAGATCGTCTTGCGCTTGCGCCCCTGTGCCGTGTAGACGGCGTACTGGGCCATCCAGCCGCCGTTCTTGCGGCGGGAGATCGAACCCTCCCCGTTGCCACGCTTCTTGCTCAACCTCACTCCTCCTTTTTCAGCAGCTCCTCGGGCTCGACACCCAAGGCTCTTGCCAGCTTGCGGACGGTCCGAGGGTGCGCCCCCTGCCGGCCGCTTTCTATGCGCCAGATCGTGTTGTGGGAGACGCCCGAAAGCTCCTCGAGCTCGCGCATCGAGAGCACCCTGCGCCGCCTCAGTTCCTTCAGCTTCTCCGTGTCCACCTCCATGCCCCGTAGCTTAACCGCTCGTGCGGTGATCCTACTGCATTGCGTAGACGATCTAAAGGCAAAGTTTGTACAGAATGTTGGAAGATGGGCGAGCCCCAGGGCCACCGTGTTCCGGGGCTCGCTCTGCTCTCGCTAGTACTCCCTACCTTGTTGCTGTCCCCGGGTCCGCATAGTCTCGGGGACGCCC
>JADDPV010000182.1 GCA_016781705.1 Rubrobacter sp. | reverse complement strand
CTGCTCGGTCTCGGCGAAGTACCTCAGGCGCCAGTCGGAGGCACGGCGCGAACGGCGCTCCTCCTCGAGTTTGCGGTCGCGGTCGGCGCACTGGTTGCCCACCTCCCGGTCCCGCAGAACCGCCACCCCCACGAGATGCGCTACCTCTTCTGCGAAGGCCCGCGCATCGCCGGAGAACGAGCGGTTGGGCCGGTCGTGAACGGCGACGCCCCCCCACGATGCGCCGTCGGGGAGCCGGACGGGGACCGTGATGCCGGTGTTCGTCCCGGCCTCGCGAAGGTACTCGGGGACGCGAAAGCGGGTTTCGATCCCGTAGTTGCGCACGGAGAGGGTGCGTCCTGCGGAGAGGGCGTAACCGGCGTGGGAGGACCCCGCGTCGGGGGGGAGGACTTGGTCTGGCGGGGCGTGGTCGAGGCCGACCCGCGCCCGTCGGACGAAACCGTCCGTGGTCAGCTCCAAAATCTCCGCGTGGGGCGCGTCCAGGACGCCGGCGGTGGTGCCCACGGCCTGCTCGAGGAAGGCCGCGAGCGGGCCCACGAAGGTGGAGAGCGTCAGCAACACGTCTTTGGCCAAGTCCCAGGCCGTGCCGTTGGTTGCGGCGGTTCCGGGTCCGCAGTTGGCCTCGACTTCTGCAGGAGAAGCGCGGTTCGGATCCCGGGCGAGCTGGGTGGACGATCCGCGCACGAGGAGGCTCTTGGCTCCTTCTGGCGAACGGCCAGGGGATATGCCGGTGACGGCGTTCGGACCAGCCTTCCGATGATCGTCGGATCGTCGGTAGTCCTCTGGCGCCACGCTCTGGGATTGGGTAGTGTCGTATTGATGCCGCAAGGGTTATCTCCTTGTTGCGTCATGGTCGGGGCGGGCCTTCTGGTTCGCGCACCAGCTACTGGCCCCCCCGGCCCGGCGAACATGACTAAACGGCCGCGCCGTTGCTCCCCCGGTTCTCGCCACCGCCCACCCGTATCCGAACGGACCCGGACGGGACGGCCCTTACTGAGGCGTACGGGCGAGACCGAGAACGGCTAGGGGTCGGGATGGGCGTCGAGCCACGCCTCGATCGGTATGCCCATCGCGCGGCTGATGGCGACGATCTTCTTGAATCCGGGGTCGTCGATGAGCCCCCGCCGCAAGCGACTGACGTAGAAGCGCGAGACCTCCCCGCGCGTCGCCCGCTCGATTTCTGCCCCAGTCCACGCAGAGCCGTCCGGGCGCCGCCGGGTCCTGAGGAAGTGCCTGAACCTTTCCGCCATGTCCACAGCGGCGGATTAAACCGGGAGCGCGGATCATGCTCCACAACTTGTGCCGTATACGGCACAGTAACGTGTTTTGTGAAATATATGTCACAGATACTCGATAAGAATGGCCGGGGGGACATCCCGTGCGCCTCTTCCGCCCCGATCCGGCCTCCGACACCAGGAAGTTCCTTCTCCCCAAGTATCCTTTGCCCTTTACGAGCATCGACTTTGGGATGGTGTTGGCCTGCTCGGTTTCCGGGATTTTGTTTATCGAGGCCTCCAGGCCCGGAATCGCTGACAAAGTCGTCGAGGGACTTGCTAAATGTCCTCCCGAAAAGCGCACCGAAAACTTTGCGATGTAGCGTCGCCGCCGCGAACATGGCTGGCGGCCTTTCGTGACCCACCCAGGTACTCCCTTCTCCGGCCTGCGCTTCGGTTTCGAGAAAATAAACTAAAACCAATGCTGCGTCAAATTAAATTTGCTACCCCTTCGCCCTGCGCCCCATCCGCGCGTTGTGCGTCCGGTTTTCCGTTTCAAGTGTTTAGAGGGCTATTGGCTCGTCGTCTTGCCGCTTCGCTCTACGAAGCGCGACCACTACCGATGGGTCCAAGCGGGGGAGTGTGTCCGTGTGTAGGAGGCCAAGTTCGGCGGCGGCGGCGTAGCCTAGTTGGGCCCATCTGGGCTGGGTGGAAGCTTCGTTTACCTCCTGGCCCGTGCGATCATTGTGCAGGGCGTGCGCGGCGGGTCGGAGGGCCGTCGCTAGGGGATCGGAGGCCAAGGTCGTCCGTTCGGGGGAGCTTTCTGGGAGATTCTTCATCAAGACGGTATAGAGCCGGTCGCAGTCGAGCAAGTGATCCGGCTTGTACTGGTCAGCTCCGGCGGCGTTCGCTACGACAAGCTCGAAGACCTTTTCCGCCCGGGCTTCGTCGCGCGGGCAGAGGCGCAAGACGGGATCCCGGGCAGCCCGACGGATGTGGTCGAGCGTTCCGCGCCAGTAACCCCCTACCTCTGTCGTCGGTGCACGCGCGGGCAGGTGGTCCTTGAGGACTCTGAGACGACGCAGGAAGCGTTTGTGGTCGTCCAGGGCCCGATCGGTAGCACTCCGCTCATAAGGCGAGACGATGCCCAAGACCCAGAACAGCGCGATCAGGCCCCAGAGGACATTCTCCGCAACGACTTGCAAGGGGGCCAGCAGGCGCACCGATGCGGCGGGCGCGAATGCTTGTATGTAAGCCCAAGCCAGGTGATCCATACAGGTGATGAAAAAGGCCAGGGAGCCCAAGAGGAAGAAACCGAGCCGGCGCCTGTAGGGCGGGTCTGCCCCTTCGGTCCTGGCCAGCAGGTAGCCACGCAAGATCAGCGCGGAGATCATACCCGTGTAGAACAGCCCGGGCGACAGCAGGAGAGCCCGGTAGGCGAACGCTTCCGGTGGTAGGGCTTGTAGGAGACCCGTCATCGGGAAGGGGTAGATGTAGCCAAGCACAAGGGCCGCGACCCAACATGCGGGAAAAGCTACCACGGAGGACTTCAGCAGGAGCTCCAGTAGCAGGCTGTTGACGACGGTCGGGACCAGGTCGACCATTTTTATTGCGAGGTAGATAAAGGTGCCCATCGTGCCGATTTCTTCCAGCATATGCACGGCGGGTTGCCAGGGCCTGAGGGGTTCGTACAAGCCGGAGATCACGAAGATGGAGACCGTCAGGAACATCCAGAGGTTCACGAGAGCCACGACCTTGAAGGGACCGACCCACATGTGGGGCGCGCTGCGATAGGTCCATAGGCGTATCGTGGCAAAAACCCCCAGGCAGGCGATCGCCATGAGGATCTGGTTGGGCAGGAAGGAACTGACGTTTAGCAAGACCATGCTTATCGGCGGCACGGCATCGAACGACGGACCCACAGAACCAAAGCCTTTCTAGAGTCCCAAGAACATCTTCTCTCGAAAACACGTCCTGGGTCCATAAGCACCGAAGGTTCTTAGGTGCTCCGCCCACAGGTCCGCATCGATCTCGCACCAGTGGATCATCGCCTCGCGTAAACGTTCGTCACGCTCGCAGGCGGCAAGATCGAAGGGCGGTCTGCGACGCGTGAACCGCTTGCGCGGGAGCCAGAACCGCACGCGACCGGCTTGATCTTCGTCCTCGCGCCGCATTGGGAGGGGGTGCGCCGCCACGACGTGGGCCAGCTCGTGGTACATGACGCCCGCGAGCTCCTCCCGGTCCAGATCCTGAGGAACCCAAAGCTCGCCCCGGTTCGTACCTTCGATGACCCGTATCGAGCCGTGGATCCCCCCGTCCAGCATGCGCTTGCACCAGAGCTGGTCCTCGATGGTCACCACCTTCAGCTCGAGCCGCATGCGCCGCTGGAGCACGTCGAGCAGATGCTCGGGTTCGTAGTGTCGTCCGGCGAGCCGCAACTTCTTGAGCGCCGGGAGCACCTCTGCTTCCGTCACCGGGGCTCGGACGTGCCGCGGAAGGTCGAACCGGTGATGTACGCAATCGACGACGTATCGCGCTATCGGCTTCTTGAGCCCTCCGATACCGCATCCGTCGACGAGCCTCCCGAAAATCACCTTCTCTCCGGTTCCTCCCGCGCGCGCAACTGCTCCATGAGCACCATCACGATGTCCTTGTCCGAGTCCCGCAGGCCCAAACTCTTGTGCAGGAGAGCATAGTTCCTGTCGTCCTTCAGCGCCTCCGCCAGGTCGGGATTGAGGACCGGTCTCCTGCTCCCCCTACCGAACCAGTAGGAGGGATCTATGTCGAAGGCGTCCGAGAGGGCCAAGAGTTGGCCGCGGGTCGGGTTCTTGAGAACGTTCTCGCGCATCTGGCGTACCTCGTCCTCCGAGAGTCTGCCCTGGGTAAGGGCGGAGATCTCGCGGTCGGTGTAGGGCTCGCCAGTCGTCTCGTTGCGCACCTCGTCGAATAGCCGGTTGAGAAGGTCGGCGAGGGTCGAGGACCCCGGGTGCTCCGAGCCGACTTCGCGCTTCGTAGCTCCCGGCGGCGCGGTCGCGGGACCTTCCGAGGCCAGAAAGTCCCGCGCGTTTCGCTCCCAGTCTTCGGGGTCCTCGAGCCACAGCTCGAACGGCGCGCCCATGACCTCGGATATCTTCTTAAGCTTCTGCACGCCGGGGTTGTCTATGCGGCCCTTCCGTAAGGCCGTTATGTAGGAGCCCATTACGTACTCATTGGTCGCTTCCTCGAAGTCCTTGCCCCTCCATGGCCGTCCCGACGGGTGCGGATATAGGCGCAACATCTTCTTGAAACGCTCCGCGTAGTATCTGCCTTGGCCGCCCAAACCGTCCTCCCGCCCGCCATAACACGCGGGACGTACGCCGGCCCACAGTCGTAGAACACCCAGACCGGTGAAATGTATACCATCAATATCAGGGTGGAATAGCTTACCTCTTGTTTTTCGGCGGCGCAATGCCGATCTACTCTGCTAGGCTTTCGTCGATGTTTGGGGTCGAAGACAAGCGTTCCGGCGTTGTGGTCGTGACCGGCTCGTCGAGCGGCATTGGGCGTGCCTGTGCCCTGTTGCTCGATCGCCTGGGTTTCACGGTCTTTGCCGGGGTCCGGAAGAAGGACGGCGAGGACCTCACGGCCGAGTCTTCGGGCCGGTTGACGCCGCTCGTGCTCGACGTGGAGAACGCCGGGTCCATCAAGTCGGCCGCGAAGTTGGTGCGGTCGTCGCTGCCGCGGGGGGCGGGGATCTGGGGCTTGGTCAACAACGCGGGAATCGCCGTGACGGGTCCCCTCGAGCTCCTGTCCCCCGCCGAGCTGCGGCGGCAGTTCGAGGTCAACGTCGTCGGCGCCCTGGCCACCACGCAGGCGTTCGTGCCACTGATCCGACGAGAAGGGGGCCGGGTAGTCAACGTGGGCTCCATAAACGGGCGGATCGCGACGCCCTTCATCGGGCCATACTGCGCGTCCAAGTCCGCCCTCGCGGCGCTTAACGACGCCCTGCGCGTCGAACTAAAGCCCTCCGGTATCCGGGTCGTGCTCGTCGAGCCCGGGAGCATAAAGACCCCAATATGGGAGAAGTACGGCGCGTACGCCAGGCGGCTCGCGAGCGACATGCCGGTGGCGGCGCGGCGGCTGTACGGCCCTTCCGTGGACGCGGCTCGGGAGGCCGCGGAGCGACGGGCCGCCTCGGGTGCCCCCCCGCAGATCGTCGCCCGCGCCGTCACCCGCGCGCTGTCCTCACGGAGGCCGAAGAACCGTTACGTCGTCGGCCTCGACGCGAAAGCCGGGGTCCTCCTCGACAAGTTCGTGCCCGCATGGTTGCTCGACGAAGCCATAATTCGCTACATGCGGCTGCCCCGCGAAAACGCCTGATCGGCGGAGGTTCGTGGTAGGTGCGCAGTTCTTCGTCGAGGGTCGAGCGGGGGAGTAGTTGCGCGTAGCCATCATCACGGGTGGGTCGCGCGGCGACGTCCAGCCCTACGTGGCCCTTGGGAAGGGGCTTACCAGGAGGGGGCACGAGGTGAAGGTGGCGACCTACGCTCCTTTCGAGGGTTTCGTCAGGGACCAGGACCTAGAGTTTGCCCACCTGAGCGGGGACCCGGCACGGCTGATGGAGCACCTATTGGGAAGCGGGCTCAACCAGGTGCGGTTCGTGCGCCGGTTCCGGGAAGCGCTCGCCCCGTTCGTGGAGAACAACGTCGAGGAATGCCTGGATGCCTGTCGGGACGTCGACGCCGTCGTTTACACGGCGGTCGGTTTTGTAGGCTCGCTGGTGGCCGAAAAGCTCAAGCTACCGGCGGTAGGCGCCGTGTTGCAACCGCTCTTTACCCCGACGCGCGAGTTCCCGAGCGCGCTCTTCCCGGAGGCCAGGATCCGCGATCCGAGGCTTCGCGGCCTGTACAACCTGACCACCTTCTTCCTGACGGAGCAGGGCTTCTGGCAGACCTTCCGGCCTCTCGCGAACGGCATCGCCGCTAGAAAACTTGGTCTCCCGCGTATACCGCCCCTCCCAGGGCCCTTCGTGCGGCTGCGCCGGCGGGGGGGGCTAATCCTATACGGCTGGAGCCCGACGGTGCTGCCCGAACCCCGCGACTGGGGGCCGTGGGCGCGCGCGGCCGGGTACTGGTTTCTCGACCGGCCCCATGACTGGCGCCCGCCCGCGCATCTCGATGACTTCCTGCAAAGCGGCCCCCCTCCGGTGTGCGTGGGGTTCGGCAGCATGAGCAGCCGAGACGCGGAAAGGGTCACGGAGACCATACTCGGGGCTCTCCGGTCGGTCGGTCGGAGGGGCTTGCTGCTCAGCGGATGGGGCGGTATAAGCAACGCCGACCTCCCCGATGAGGTACTCAAGATCGAAGAGGCGCCGCACGATTGGCTCTTCCCGAGGGTACGCGCCGCGGTCCACCATGGAGGCTCGGGAACGACAGGGGCGGCGCTAAGGGCGGGGATCCCATCGGTCGTGGTGCCTTTCTTCGCCGACCAACCCTTTTGGGGGCGCAGGGTCGCGCGTCTGGGTGCGGGGACGGCCCCCATCCCTCAAAAGCGCCTCTCCGAGAAGGCTCTTACCGAGGCGCTCCGTCGCGTCGACGGCGACGCGGGCATGCGGGAGCGCGCCGCCATCCTCGGAGAACGCATCCGTGCAGAAGACGGTGTGGAGCGCGCCGTCTCCCTCTTCGAGCAGTACGTGCACGAAAAGGAAGCAGCCCGGTAACCCGGGGTACTCCGTGTTCCAACGCGCATCGTCCAACGCAGGTACCACTCCGTCACCGGGAGCAAGATCGCCGAGGCTTTGTTCGAGCAGCAGAGGTTGCCTACGATCCTGGAACTGATTGCAGCATTCATAAATGTGATAGAGTGCCCGGCTAGCAAGAAAAAGTGCACATAGGAAAGCGGCGGTGCGCCCCCGCCAAGGATCGCGCACACCGCCGCCGTCTCCCTTAGTTTAGCACGGGCAGACGGCGCCCGGACCCACGCCGCTAGGGTTTTTGGAGGAGGTTCCTTGGCGGCGATTTTTTCCTCGCAGGTAGCGAAGTGATTCGGGCCGGCCTGTGGAGCAAATTCTCGGTCCGTGCTCTTTTGTCACGACCCTCTGCGCCTCGTCGACGAGGCGCCCTGACGCACGGCCCGGCGACGTGGGAGGGCCGGCGGGCAAGACGGCTACGTGTAGTTTACGAGCGAACAATGAGGGCGGGCGCTCCTCGTTCACATGGGGCCTCCCACCCGCCCGCGCTTAGGAATAGTGACCGCTCCCGCAAGATCTTCTCATTGCGCACTGCGCTCTGTACACCGAAGTTGCGGCGAGGACTGGCGAATAGTGACCGCTCCCGCAAGGGAATAGGGACCTCCCGCGCAAGGTCGAAAGACAATCGTCAGGACGTTCGCCGTGGATTTATGCTCGAATGCCCGAACCTCACATATAAATTATCTGCAAAGCAGCACATTCACGCTGGATACGGTAGGTCGGGGGGGCGGCCCCGATGCGGATGCGTCGAATACCGACCCCCCACGCAAGGAATAGTGACCGTCCCCGCAAGCAATAGTGACCTCTCGCGCAAGACAATAGTGACCGCTCCCGCAAGGAATAGTGACCGCCCCCGCAAGGGAATAGGGACCTCCCGCGCAAGGAATAGTGACCACTCCCGCAAAGGAGCCGCAGAAAACTGCTGCAAAGCGGTGTGTTTTACGGGTGCGGATGTGGCGCCCCTGTTATGTGTTTGTATGTTTAGTGTTCCTGATGTTTACAGGAAAGGGGGAGGACGATGGGGTTAAGGCGGGAGGGTGTGCCGGTGGAGAGCCGGGAGCGCCAGCCTGAGATGGTGGCGCTGGAACTCAACCTTGAAGAATCGTACCTCTTCTCCGGGTCGCCAGACAGGATGGCAGCGAAGGTGCGCGAGTACACGCACGCGATCCAGCTAGCCAACGGGAAGCCGGGCAAGAGAACGTTGCGCTTCACCCCTTCGGCGGAGTACGGAGACCTGGACGCCTTC
>JADDPV010000225.1 GCA_016781705.1 Rubrobacter sp. | reverse complement strand
GAATGTCGAAGGACTTGGCTACTTTTTCCGATACCTAAGCCGTGCGCTAAACTCTGTGCGCCTTGCGCCTGTAGCTCAGGGGATAGAGCAAGGGTTTCCTAAACCCTGTGTCGGAGGTTCGAATCCTTCCAGGCGCACCACCAGGACCGGAATCTTCCCGGTCGATTTTCGTTTCAGTTCCTAACTATCGCGGGGACCGAGATTACCGAGAGGAGGGATCGCTTTGAACCTCGTGCGACGCGAAAACCCCAGGGGCGGCTACCAGCTTCTGAACCTGGACCAGGTGGTGAGAATGGAGGTCCGGAACGAAGACGGCCCCGACACCACCGTGACGGCGACGTTCGCCGGGGAGATAAGCGCCCACTTCACCGGCGAGTCCGCGCGCAGGCTGCTCGAGCGCTTCCGCGAGCTCTCCGGCGAGCCCTTTAACTTGTAGGATCGTCCCCCCCACGGGGCTTCGGCGTGGGTCCAACCTTGTAGACCTCTTCGTTGCGGTCCCCGAAGGCGTGGGAGTACGGGGTGAGATGCTTCTCGCGGCGAGCGCGTTCCCGGTCGACTTCGGCGAGCACAAGCCCCTCCTCATGGGCCTCCCCAAAGGCGAGCACTCCCCCCGAGGGGGCCACGACGCAGCTCCTCCCCTGGTACCCGCCCCCGACGCGGTTCGCGCAGGCGACGTAGATGCGGTTCGCGTTCCCTCCGGCGATCGCGTGTGCCCCGAGCATGGTGAGCCCGCCCCGGCGCTGCCCTTCCGGGACCCAATCGTCGGGGGCGTTCGCGGGGATGCACAGGATCTCCGCGCCGCGCATCGCCAGGGTGCGTATGGCCTCCGGAAACCAGGCGTCGTAGCAGACCAGCAATCCCAGGGTCCCCAAGGGCGTCTCGAAGACGGGCAGCTCGCGACCCGGCTCGTACATGAGCTTCTCGCGGTCCCAGAAGTGCGTCTTGCGGTAGCACCCGAGGAGACCGTCCGGCCCCACGACGACCGCGGAGTTGTAGATGGCGTCGCCCTCCGCCTCCAACAAACCGCCCACGACGAGGATGCCGAGATCGCGAGAAGCTTCGGCCCAGGCGCGGACGGTCGGGCCCTCGGGCACCCCTTCCGCGAGGCGAAGGGCCATCTCGCGGGAGGAGAGGTCGCAGCCGGAGTTGGAGAGCTCGGGGAGGACGACGAGGTCGGCGCCGGCACGGGCGGCGGCGGAGATCCAGGCGAGGGAGAGCCGGAGGTTGGTCTCGGGGTCGCCGTCGCGGACCGCGTACTGCGCGCAGGCTAGCAGCACTCTATCGCCCTCCCCCACCATATTCCCCTTGCCGGAGGTGCTCCACCTCTCCCTCGAAGACCTCGACAAGGCCCCTTCCGGGCGACCTCTCGATGAGCAGGCCTCCCTCGCCCGTGAGGTCGACCGCCCACCCCTCGACCGTCTCGCCGAAGCGCGTCACCCGCACGAACCTGCCCAAAGTACAGTTCAGGGCGCGCCAGTCGTCGAGGACGGTGCCGAAATCGCGTATGCGGTCGAGCTCGGAGTCGAGATTTTGGAGGACGGCATCGAGGAGCTCAACGAGGTCCAGGCTGTGCCCTAACTCGGAACGCAGCGTCGCGACCTCGCGGTCGGGGACGTCGAGATCTTCGGGGTCGAGGTTGGCGTTTATGCCGACGCCGAGGACGACGAAGTCGATGGCACGCTCGGCGTTCGCGCCGGGTCCGACGCGTTTGGCGGCGACGGGCGCGTTCTCGGCGCTCGACTCGGCGAGGATGCCGCAGATCTTGCGCCCCGCCGAATCGTCGGGGCCAGTGATGAGCAGGTCGTTGGGCCACTTTATGCGCGCCTCGACCCCAAAGCTCCACAGCGCCTTCGCCACGCCCACGGCGGCGGTCTGGGTGATGCGGGGGGCGAAGCGGGCGGGCAGCTCGGGGCGGAGGACGAGCGACATCCAGAGCCCGCCCCGGGGAGAGCCCCACCGGCGGCCGAGCCGTCCGCGCCCGCCCTTCTGAACTTCCGAGAGGACGAGCGTCCCGTGCGGCGCCCCGCCGTGGGCCAGTTCGCGTGCGCGCTCCTGAGTGGAGCCTATCTCCTCGTGGAAGTCCACGCGCGCCGCCAGCGGGCTTCCCAGAGCCTCCACCGCCTCCTTGCTCAGCCCGCTCATCCCAGATCCAGATCTTCCAGCAGAGCCATCTCGCCGAGCACACGGGCGGCGGCCTGGAGCAGCGGGACGGCCAGGAGGCCGCCCGTCCCCTCCCCGAGGCGCAACCCGAGGTCGAGGAGCGGACGGAGTCCGAGGTGTTCCAACGCGACCGCCGCGCCCGGCTCGGCCGAGAGGTGGCCGGCGAAGAGGTAGCCCGTGGAGTCGGGCGCGAGCCCCTGGGCGACGAGGGCGGCCGAGTTCGAGATCACCCCGTCGAGGACGACCGGCACCCCGGCCGCCGCTCCCGCCAGGATCACGCCGGCGATCGCCGCGTGCTCCAATCCCCCGAGTGCCGCGAGGACGCCCAACGGATCGTCGGGGTCCGGCCCGTGCAGCGCAAGCGCCTCCTCGACGACGCCCCTCTTGAGGCTCAGGGTCTCGTCGTTTATGCCGGTGCCGCGACCGGTCGTCTCCTGCGGGGGACGGCCGGTGAACGCGGAGACGAGGGCCGCGGCCGGGGTGGTGTTGCCGATGCCCATGTCGCCGGTGACGAGGAGGTCGACCCCGCTCCCTATAAGCTCCTCGGCCGTGCCGGCCCCGCTCATCAGGGCCCGCGCGGCCTCCTCGCGGTTCATGGCGGGCTTGCGGCTCAGGTCGTCCGTTCCGGGCCGGACCCTCGCCGTCCTCAGGCGCGGATGGCGCGGAAGGTCCGTGGCTACCCCGACGTCGAGGACGCTCACGCGGGCGCCGACGCTCTTCGCGATGGCGTTGACCGCCGCCCCGTCGCCGCAGAAGTTCGCGACCATCGCCGCCGTGACCTCCCTCGGCCAGGGAGAGACGCCGCGCTCGAGGACCCCATGGTCCCCGGCGCAGACCACGACGGCGGCGTCGCCGGGCACGGGCGGGGGGACCTTGCCCGAGACCGCGGCGAGCTTCGCGCCGAGGTCCTCGATCGCGCCGAGGCTGCCGGGGGGTTTGGCGAGGGCGAGGTGGCGTTCCCTCGCCCTCTCGGCGGCCCGCTCGTCCGGGGGGATCACGTCCCCGGCGAGTTCCTTTACCCTCTCTTCGAACGCCATCCCTAACCCCTAATGGTGGTGCCCATGATGATCGTGGCCGTGGCTATGGTCGTGGCCGGGCTCGTCGGGGTGGTAGTGAGGGGTGGCGGGGGCGCCGACCTTCTCCTCGAAGCCGGGGAGAGCGATGCGGTGGACGCAGACGTCGCAGTTCATGCGGATGTCGCCGCGGACGGCCTCGCGGTAGCGCTCGAGGACCAGGTCCGCGACGCGCCCGTCCGGCCCGAAGTAGCCCGCGTAGCGGACCTCCACGCCGGGGTTCTCCCCCGCGAACTGCTCGCTCTGCTCCCGGATGCGCTCCTCGAGGACGCCGGTGAACAGGAAGTAGGAGAAGACGGCGACCTTTTTTGCCCCTAGCTTCCTCAGGCGCTCCAGGCCCTCGCGGACCTTCGGGGGCGTCATGCTTATAAACGCGGTCTCGACGGTCTCGTAGGGACGGCCCTCCTGGAAGAGGCGCGAGGCTTTGAAGAGGTCGGAGTTGGCGTCCGGGTCGGAGGAGCCGCGACCGACGACGAGGACGGCCCATTCGTCTTTTTCGCCCTCGGGGACGACGGCGGAGACCTTTTCGTCCATGAGTTCGAGAAGCTCCGGGCGGATGCCTAAAGCCCGGCCGTAGCCGAAGTCTACGTCCGGGTGGCTCATGCCCTCGCGCACGAGGGTCGCGGGGATGTCGTCCTTGGCGTGGCCGGCGGCGAGGAGCATGAGGGGGACGGCCGAGATCCTCGTCGCCTTCCCCTCCACCAACCGGTTCACGCACTCGGAGATCGGGGGTTTGGAGAGCTCGATGAATCCACCCTCGACCGGTAGCCCCGGGCTCCTCTCCCGCACGAGCCGGACGAGCTCGTGAAACTCCTCCGCCCCCCTGGGGTCGCGACTCCCGTGCCCGACAATGAGCAAAGCGGGCTCGGCCGTTTCCTGACCCTTGCCCCTGATTTCTACAAGGTTTCTCATCCGTTTATCCTTCCTCGTGGTATAAGAGCGCGTTCAGCGCCGACGCCGCGACCGCGGAGCCCCCCTTGGGGCCGTGGTTTGCAACGGCCGGCAGACCGCTCTCCATCAGCATTTCCTTGGATTCCGCGGCCCCGACGAACCCGACCGGGAGCCCGACGACGAGCGCGGGGTCCGCCCGGAGCTCCAGAAGCTCGAAGAGCGCCGTCGGCGCGTTCCCGACGACCCAGACCGCCCCCGCCCCGGCCTCCCCCGCCGCGACCCTGAACCCCGCCGCCGAACGGGTGATGCCTAGCTCCTCGGAGAGGGCCCGTGCGCGGGGGTCGGAGACGAAGCACAGCGTCTCCCGCGCGGTGATTCCGGCCGCCACCATCCCGACGTCGGTGACCACCGGAGCGCCGGCGCGGAGGGCCTCGTAGCCACTCCTCAATGCAGCTTCGTCGAGGACTAGCGTCTCGGCGTATTCGAGGTCGGCGGAGGCGTGGATCACGCGTTCGGCGACGGCCCGGCCTAAAGGTCCGAGGTGCGAGAGGTCGACGAGGCCGCGCATGATGCGGTAGCTCTCCCGTTCTATGGGGTGTATACGCCTCACCCGTCCTCCCCCAAAAGGTCCGTCAGCCGCACCTCGACGCAGGCCGAGACGGGGCAGACCTCGGCGCACTCGGCGCAGCCCGTGCAGCGGTCTTCGAGGACGACTAAGGGCGAGGGGTAGCCCCTCGGGGCCGGCCGGATCGCCCTCTCCGGGCACGTCTTGAGGCAGGCGCCGCAGCCGGCGCAGGCGTCCGTCACGGCGAAGATGCTTCTCGTAGCGGCGGTCCCCCTCAATCCAGGTACCCCCGGGGCGTCACGACGCGGCCGGCGACGAGCTTCGTGCGGGAGTTGCCGACCACTACGACGGTGAGCATGTCCACGTCCTCCGGGCGGAGGGCGGAGAGGGTCGTCACGGTGACCTCGGCGTCCTCGCGGTAGGCGTTCTTGACGATGCCGACCGGCGTCTCGGGGGGGCGGTGCTCCAGCAGGAGGGAGCGGACCTCGCCGAGCTGCCAGTCGCGGCCCTTCGAGCGCGGGTTGTACAGGGAGACCACGAAGTCACCCATGGCCGCCGCCCCCACGCGCTTCTCGATGATCTCCCACGGGGTCAGAAGGTCGGAGAGGCTGATCGAGCAGTGGTCGTGCCCCAGGGGAGAGCCGAGGAGGGAGGCCGCCGCCTGCGCCGCCGTGATGCCGGGGATCACCTCTACGTCGACGTCGGCGCCTGCGAGCTCCAGGGCGGGCGAGGCCATCGCGTAGATCCCGACGTCCCCGCTGGAGACGAGGGCGGCGCTCCCACCCTCCCTGGCCTCCTCGAGGGCCTTCTCGCAGCGGGCGATCTCGTCGCCCAAGGGGAGCGTGAAGATGCTCGTACCCGGCCTCAAGAGGTGGCGGACCCTCTCGACGTACTGCTCCAATCCCACGACGATCTCGGAGCGCGCGAGGGCCTCGCGCGCCATCGGCGGGATGAGCGCGTCGCTCCCGGGGCCGAGGCTGACGAGGCGAAGCTTGCCCCGGACGGGGAGCCTCCCGACCGCGACCGTCGCGGCCCTGGACTTCTCCTTCTCCACCAGGAGCTCGGCGCCCGCGGCGAGCACCGACGCCTCGGCGACGCTCGGGGTGCCGACCGCGCCTTCGACCACGGAGGAAGGGTTCGGGACCTCGAACGCCGAAAGCTCTTCGGCGCTGCGGAACCGGACCGGGACGTCCAGGGAGCTCGCCGCCTTCAGGAGCCCGGGCTCGTCGGCCTTTACGTCCGCGCTGGCCAGGGCCGCGACGGACTTCTCGGAGAGCCCGGCCCCCCGCAGGGTGGACCTTACGAGGCCCAGGATCTCTTCCCTCGAAGCCCCGCGGCTGCATCCGACCCCGACGACGAGGGAGGGCGGACGGTAGACGACGCACCCCGGGCCCGGCTCGTCCGCGAGCCCGTCGGAGATGACGATCCGGGCCGTCGCCCCCTCGCAGCCGTTCTCCTCGCTCGCGCCTTCGATCTTCGTCACGACGTTGTCGGGGAGCGGGCCGGTGGGCCAGCGACTCTCGGAGACGAGGCGCACGGTATCGCCGGAGACGAGGACTGCCCCCACGCCCGCGAGGTCGGAGCCCTCCTCCACCTTGAAGCCGAGGTCTTCTCCGAGAGAGTCGAGGGCCGGGAGGCCCAGAGATTCGCTCGCGGTCGTGATGATGGGCTCGGCGCCGAGGGCTTCGCCGACGCGCGCGGTGAGCTCGTTGGCGCCTCCCGCGTGGCCCCCGGCGAGGGCGACGGCGTAGCGGGCCGCGTCGTCGACGCAGACGATACCGGGGTCGCGGCGCTTATCCGCGAGGAGCGGGGCCGCGAGCCGGACGGCGGCGCCCGTGGCGAGGAAGATAACGATCCCGTCGCAGTCGGCCCAGGCGCTGCGTAGGGCCTCCGACGGCTTGCCCCCGTAAAGCGTGGCGTCCTCCCAGATCTGGGCCAGGTGCGCGGCGCGGCGACGGCCGTTGCGGGTGGTGGCGACGAGCCCGATCACGCCTCGACCACCTCCCCCCGATGCCCCGAGACCACGAAGACGGGGGCCTCGGGGACGAGGCGGTGCATGGAGCCCACGCCCTTCACCTTCGAGGCCTGAAGGAGCGTCGTCTCCACCTCGAGGCCGCAACCCGCAAGGATCTCCGCCGCCGGCACGACGCGCTCCAGCGTGATCAGGGTCAGGACGACGGCCCGGCGCGCCGCGACGGCCGAGAGCTTCACGATCTCCTCGAAGTATGCCCCCGTCCCCCCCACAAAGACGGCATCCGGCTCGGGCAGGTCCCGGAGCGCTTCCGGCGCCTCTCCCTCGACCACCCGGACACAGGCGCCGTGGCGAGCGGCGTTGTTGCGGACGCGTTCGGAGCTCTCCGCCTCGCGTTCGACTGCCACCGCGGCAGCTCCCAGGCGCGCGCACTCTATGGCGACGGAGCCCGAGCCCGCGCCGACGTCCCAGACGAGGTCGCCGGGGCCGGGGCCCAGGCGAGCGAGCACGGCCGCCCGGATCTCCCCTTTCGTGATCATGCCGGAGCGGTGCTCGAAGTCTTCCTCGGGGAGCGCCCACCGGCCGGGGCTCCCCATGCCAGAGGAGATCCAACCCTTCCCGACCGTCCCCCGACCCTCGTCGATCGCTATTACCACGTTCGGATCCCTCCACTCCATCCGCGCCACCGTCGCCGCATCCCCGTCGAATACTCGCTCCTCGTCGCCGCCCAGGGCTTCGGCGACGAAAAGGGATCGCCCCCATCCCTCCAGGGAGCGGGCCAGATCCGCGGGACCAAACCCGGGCGAGGTGAGGACCGCGACCTTCGGGTGGGCCCTGCACACGTTAACCGCGCGGCGCGGCTCCCGCCCGTGGGCGCTGACGACCACCGCGTCGTCCCAGTGGAGCCCGGCCCGCGCGAACGCCAGGGCGACGGAGGAGAGCCCCGGCAACACCCGCAGGTTCTCCCGGCCGAACCTCTCCCCGAGGATGCGCACGATCCCGAAGAACCCCGGGTCCCCGGAGGCGAGCACCACGACCGCGCCTTCCGTCTCCCCTATCCTCCCCAACGCCTCCGAGAGGTCCCCGACGAGGGGCGCCGAGCGTTCGGGCTCCACGCCGAGCTCCCCCAGGTGCCGCCTCCCGCCGACCACGAGCACGGCCTCCCGGACGAGCGCTTCGGCCCCGCGATCGAGAATCCCGCCGTCGAGACCCAGCACCGAGATGCGGCTCACGACGAAACCCCTTTCGCGGCTTCCCAGGTTGTGAAGGCGAGGGCGCCGGGGCTCGCGCCGACGGGGTCGAGGGTATCGAAGTCGACCATGATCGCGTGTATCTCGATCCCGCCGCCCGCGTACTCGGCGAGATTATCCGCCGCGAGCGTACACAGGATGTTCGGGGCCTCGTCCAGCCCCGCCGAGCGCCAGAGCTCGTAGGCGTGGCGGGCGGTGTTCGCCCCCTTTACCTCCTCGATAACGTGCTCGTCTCCGCCGGCCCTCGTCGTGACCTCGGCGAGCAGGTCGTTGTCTACCTTGGATCGAGTCCAGTGGGTCATCATGACGCCGGCGGCGAGCTTGGCGAGCTTCCCGGTCATCCCGACGAAGAAGACGCGGGAGAGGCCATTCTTTACGGC
>JADDPV010000110.1 GCA_016781705.1 Rubrobacter sp. | reverse complement strand
CGCCGTCTGAGTCGTCGAGCAGCTCCCATGCTTGCATGTATTCGTCGGTGATCGCCTCCAGCACGAGCAGGGCGTTGCGGCCGTCTCCGGCTTCGATGAAGCTCCACGCTCCTCCGAGCACCCGGCGCACCTCATCGACGACCCCGCCGGTATGCCAGTAAGCTTCGGAAGCCCGCACGTAGTCCAGGGAGTGAATGATGGAGCGGACCTGGGAGCGGATGGCGCCGGCCTCCACGGCGGGACGGGCCGGGGAGGGCGCGAGCGAGAGCTCGCTCTCTATGACGTCTATCAGGGAAGGGTCGTGCTCGGCCAGCCTCAGCAGGATGGCCTGAAGCTCGTCCCGGTCCAGCCCCGAGAGGACCTCTTCGAGGGCACGCCGTTCCTTGACCGACTCCGGCTCGTGAATGCAGGCGAGCAGAGCGGCGACGATGTGTTTGCACCAGCCGCCCCATCCGTACGGGCAACTGCACGCCGCTCCCGTGATACCGGCTTCGTCGAAGGCGACGCGGACCTCATAAGGAGCAAACTGGCTACCCGCCACCTCCGACCGGAGCACGCCGCCGCGCAGGGTCAGGGAGAGTACGGTCCCTTGCCGGTAGTAATCCTCACCCCTGCGAAACGACTCGGAGGACGACTGCTCCCGGACCCGGGCCTCGGTAAGTTCAAACGGTATCGGCGCACTTCTCACAACGACCTCGACGGAAAGATACTAGCACTCAGGAGCTTGCTGGAGCCATGATGATCCCGGATCATCCACAAAACCGGGTTTGGTCGACGGATGTTCGCTGCGAGAGCCGAAGGATCGGGAGTAGGAACCACACGGTGGCCGTCCTCGTCAACGGCCTTCCTTCTACACACTCACGCGCACACTACGGCGACGAACGCTGTATGAGCCCTCGGTAGCTCATAGCGGCCGTAGACGCGCATCGTCCGGACTCGAAACCCTATCTGGCGGAGGTCCCTTGCGATCTCCGCCGATTCGTATAATCGCTGGCGGTGTACTTCGTCGTCGCGTCTGTAGTGCTCCCCCAACTTTCGGAAGCTGATGATGCGACGCGTCAACGTCTTCTGCTCCGCGTCCTCCTCCTTTTCGACGAGCACCACCCAGTCCTCTCCTTCGGAGAACCCTCTGGTCTTGGTCCCCCGCGGGACCTGTCCCGGCTCCGCGACGTCGAACACGAAGACGCCGCCGGGGACCAATGCCTCGTGTACGCGCCGGAAGAAAGGGACCAACCCTTGGCCGAGGTCATTCCCCGGATCGAAGAGGTAATTGAGGACCTCGCCGACCGCCGTGACGGCGACACAAGGTGGGATGTCGGCCTCGAAGAGCGACCCGACCCGGAACTCGGCGTCTGGCACCCTCCCGCGTGCGATCTCGACCATCGACTCGGAGATGTCGATCCCGAGGACGCGGTAGCCGGCCTCCGCGAGCTCTTTGGCCCACAGGCCGCTCCCGCAACCCAGATCGACCACCAGGCCCTCCCGTATCCCGTTTCGGGCCAGGATCTCCAACACGCCGGGGGCGGAACCGAGCGCATAGTCACCGAACCCGACGTCGTGGATGTACGCCAGGTCTTCTCTGTACCACTGCGTCATATCCTCAGGCTCCTCCGTGTTTGTCGTTTCTCGGGCTCCGTTAGGGGCCACCGCCGGTCTTCCGGCCGGCCGGAGGCGGTGAGGCAGTGGAACACATATGGCAGGCCGGCGTGTACGACGTCGCGCTCGTACCCGAAGCCCGCCTTCTCCATAACCCGCCGCGGTGCCCGGTTGGTCTGTAGCGTGTAGCAGAGCACTTCCGCCAGGCCGAGGTGCTCGAAACCCGCCACCAGGACGGTCCATTGCGAACCCCCTGCCGCAGCACCCGGACGCGACCACGTAGGCGCCCATCACCCGTCACCGCCGCTGAAGCGGGAGCCTTACAGGCCGTGGCAGCCGACGAACCGCCGTCCGCCTTGTTGTGAAACGCTCAGGGTCCGTACCCGTAGCGGTCCCAGTGGCCCAGGAACCTCTGCAGGGTCCGCCGAAGCGGGGAAATATCGGGCTCTTCCACCGCGTCGGCGCCACCCGAAGCGCCAGCCGCGTCTTCTTGCCGCAGCCTCCCGGTCCAGTGAGCGTCAGGAGGCGGTGATCGGCGAGCGGCTTCCTGACCTCGGGTCAGCTCCTTTCCGCGTCCGACGAAGCTGCTTGGTTCCAGCGGCAAGTTGTGTTGCCGGGCGGGTAGCCGGGGAGCCCGTGATCTTCCCTCGTACTTATGTGGCCCTCTTTGGTAAACTCACCGGGCCGCGCTAAGCGGGGAGCTGGCGATGCCCTGTACCTGCGATCGCCTAGCAGGGCCTAGATCCCCGCCTGAGGCGGCCCGGGTTCGGTGGAAACCGGTTCGGGAGCGTTGATGGTCCGGTCCCGGGCAATGGGACCCCGTGAATCGTGTCAGGGCCGGGAGGCAGCAGCACTAAGCGGGTAACCCCATGTGCTATCGGGGTGGCCGGATCGGAGCCGACGGCCGGGAGTTCGCCGGGTTCGAGCCCGTCGAAGGCGGGGTGCGCGGCATTTTCGCGAGTCGGGAATCGAGGGTGATGAGTCGTGTTTTCCCGACCCACCATTCACGACCCTCGACTCCCGCGGTACTCCGTTATACTTGCGGAGTGATGTCTTCGATGATCGTCATTTAGATGCAGCACGTCTCCCTCTATCGTAAGTGGCGGCCGCGCACGTTCGATGCGGTGGCGGGGCAGGAGCCGGTCGTGCGTACCCTCAAGCGGGCCGTGGAGAGCGGCCGGGTGGCGCACGCTTACCTCTTCTCCGGGCCGCGCGGCACGGGGAAGACGAGCACGGCGAAGGTCTTGGCGATGGGGCTGAACTGCGTTAAAGGGCCGACGGCGGAGCCGGATGGGACTTGCGGAAGCTGCCGGGCCATCGTCAACAACTCCTCGATGGACGTGCTGGAGATGGACGCGGCCTCCAACCGGGGGATAGACGAGATCCGGGACCTCAGGGACAAGGTGAACTTGGCACCCGCCGCGGCCCGGACGAAGGTCTACATCATAGACGAAGTCCACATGCTCACCACCGAGGCGTTCAACGCGCTCTTGAAGATGCTCGAGGAGCCCCCCGGGCACGTGGTATTCGTGTTGGCGACGACGGAGAAGCACCGGGTGCCGGCGACCATCGTGAGCCGCTGCCAGAGCTTCGACTTCAGGCGGCCGAGCGTGACGCTGCTCTCAGAGAAGCTGCGCGAGATCGCCGACGCCGAGGGCATCGAGGCCGAGCCGGAGGCGCTGACCATCCTCGCGCGCGAGGGCCGGGGCTCGTTCCGCGACGCCGAGGGCCTCCTGGACCAACTCGCCTCCTTCGCCGACGGCCCCGTTACGGCTCGCAAGGTGCGCGAGCTCCTCGGAAGCGTCGGCTCGGACGTGCTCCTCGAAGCGACGGACGCGCTGCACGAGAGGCGGTCGGCGGACGCGCTGCGCCTGCTCGATAGGCTCTCCAACGAGGGGAAGGACCTCTCGCAGTTCGCCGGCGAGCTCATCGCGCACCTCAGGCGTCTCATGCTCCTGCCCGACGCCCCGGAGGTCGCACTCGCCGAGGTCGGGGCGGAGGAGCGGGCGGGCCTGAAGGAGCAGGCGCACAGGGTACACGTGGCCGAGACCGTGCGCATGATCTCCTCTCTGGGCGACGCCCTCTCGCGCATGCGGCGCGGCGGCGACGCGAAGCTCGAGCTGGAACTGACCTTTCTCAAGCTCGCCCGGGACTACGAGGAGCCGTCAGTCGAAAGGCTCCTCGAACGCCTCGAAGCATTGGAGAGGGCCGTCGCGGACGGGGCGGTCGTCGCGAGCAACGCCGGCCGGCACGAGCTGGAGAACCGGGAGGAGCCCGGGCGGGGATCCAAGGCACCCATCACGCAGGCGCCCGACGCGGAGGCGACCGACGCGGAGGCGAGCGCCCCGGGGGACCGGGCCGGGGGCGCCGGACGGGAAGAGGAGGGACGCGCCGGTGACGAGCCCGAGGCAGAGGAGAACGGCGCTTTCGCGGCCATCGAAGGACGGTGGGCCGAGGTATTGCGCGGCCTCAAGAACCGGAAGAAGGCCCTGACGGCCGCGTATCTGGAGGAGGGTCGGGCCAGGCCGATCGGCCTGGAGAGTCAGATCCTGACGGTCGAGCTATCCGGTGAGCAGGGAGCCTTCGTCAAGGACGTCGACAAGCCGCAGCACAAAGAAGCCCTGGGGGAAGTGCTGGAAGAATGCTTTGGGATCCGCCCGCGTGTGGAGTTCCGTATCGGCGGCGAGACGGGCGGCGTGGGAGCGGGGGGCGCCGTCCGCACGACGGCCGGGGCGCCCCCCGCATCCCCCAGGGGCATCTCCGGCGCTGCGACGCCGCGGGTGGACCCCGGACCACGCGACGACCTTACGGAACCGGGCTCCTCAGACGGTCCGGGTCCGCAGCCAGGACCAGCTATGGTTGCGAGGTACGAGGCTCCCCAGGAAGGATCGTCCGGAGCGGAAGGCGCGGAGGGGGACGATGGTACAATCCAGAGCCCGCAGGAGGCGTTAGAGATGGCGTGGGATCTGTTCGGCGGTCCCGGCGAGAAGAGCCCCGGCGGAAACCAAAACGGAGGTGTCTAGAGGCGCATGGGCGGTCGCAGGAAGAACGTAAACAAGATGATGCAGCAGGTCCAGCAGATGCAGGCGGAGATGCAGAAGGCCCAGGAGGAGCTCGCCAAAGAGACCGTCACGGCGAGCGCCGGCGGCGGCGCCGTCAAAGCGACGATGACCGGGGGCCTGGAGCTCGTCGAGCTGGAGATAGACCCGGAGGTCCTGGACCCCGACGACGTCGAGATGCTGCAGGACATGGTGCTCGCCGCCGTCAACGAGTCGCTCGCCAGCGCCCAAGAGCTCGCCTCCAAGAGGCTAGGCGGCATCACCGGAGGGCTGGGGGACCTGGGTCTGAACATCCCCGGGCTGTAGGGGTTCTTTGGCGACTTACGCGAGGCCGGTCGAGCGCCTCATAACCGAGCTCTCCAAACTCCCCTCCATCGGGCCAAAGAGCGCGCAGCGGATCGCGTTCCACGTCGTCCGCGGTAAACCGGACGACGCGCGCGCCCTGGCCGACGCGCTGCGCGAGGTCAAGGAGCGCATAAGGCCGTGCCGGCGCTGCTTCAACCTCACGGAGGCCGAGGTGTGCGACATCTGCCGCGACGCGCGGCGCGACCAGTCGGTCATCTGCGTCGTCGAGGACCCCTACGACATCGGGCCGATAGAGCGCACCGGCGAGTACCGGGGGCTGTACCACGTCCTTGGCGGGGCGCTCTCGCCGCTGGACGGCATAGAGCCGGAGGACCTGAGGATCGCGGAGCTCGTCGAGCGGGTCGAGGCGGAGAATACGGGGGAGATCGTGGTCGCCACCAACCCGAACACGACCGGCGAGGCGACGGCGCTGTTCATCGCCGAGGAGTTGAAAGAGAAGCCGGTCAGGGTGACGGCCCTGGCGAGCGGGCTGCCGGTTGGAGGGGACCTGGAGTACGCTGACGAGGTCACCCTGGGGAGAGCCTTCACCGGGCGGCGTGAGATCTAGGGAACGAGGATGGCAACGGGGGAGGAGCGGGGCTGTCCGTTTTCGCGATTTGGGAGCCCGTTTCCTGCCCGAGCGGGTGAACGAAGGGTTGGGCGTGACGAAGAAGGCCCTCTGGGAGGACATGAGGGGATTCGAAGGCCATGTGGAGCACGGGATCGTGCAAGACGTGAACGTCCCGGGGCACCTGTTCGTGATCGGCCGTTGGAGCAGCAGGGAGGCGGCCGGTGAAGTTCTCGCACGCTACTCGGAGAGCCCCAACGCGCGCAACGCCAACGAGTTGGTGGCAGAGCCCGGGCGACGAGCGGTGGGCCGCCGGTTGACGCGTTGAAGGCGAGGCCGCGAGAAGCGAGCCCCCTCGCCGGCCTCTCGCGCCGGACGGTGGACTCTTTGGGGGAGACGGTCGCCACGCTGGCGCCGCGCCCGGCCACCCTCGACGAGTTGCCGGAAGGGATACACCGGGAGCTCGGGGAGACCTTGAGGGCGATGGGGGCGGCACGGCTCTACTCGCACCAGCTGGAGGCTTATGAGCGGGTGCGAAATGGTGAGAACGTCGTGGTGGCGACGGCGACGGCGAGCGGGAAGTCGCTGTGTTACAAGATCCCGGCCTTCGAGAACGCCATAGCGAGCCCCAGGAACCGGGCGCTGTTCATGTACCCGACGAAGGCTCTGGCGCAGGATCAGCTCGGCAAGATCCAGAACCTCAAAATGCGCGGGGTTTATCCGGCGACCTACGACCGGGACACGCCGAAAGCTCTGAGGGCGGGGCTACGCCGCCGCGCCAACGTCATCCTCACGAACCCGGACATGCTGAACGTCGGCCTCCTCCCGTTCCACGAAGGCCCCTGGGCGGACTTCTTCCGCAACCTCAAGCTCGTCGCGGTGGACGAGGCGCACCTCCTGCGCGGCGTCTTCGGCTCGCACGTCGCCGCCGTCCTGCGTCGCTTGCGGCGCGTCGCGCGGCTGCACGGCTCCGACCCCAAGTTCGTCCTCACGAGCGCGACGATAGCCAACCCGCTGGAGTTGGCTGAAGTTCTGGTGGGGTTGCCGTTCTCGCTCGTGGACCGGGATGGGGCGTCGAGCGGGCCGCGGCGCGTCCTGTTCAGGAACCCGCCGCTCAAGGACGCGGAGCGCGGGGAGAGGCGGAGCATGCTCACGGAGGGGGCGTTCGTGTTCTCGCGGCTCGTGGCTTCGGGGGTGAGGACCATCGCGTTCGCCAAGAGCCGCAAGTCGGCGGAGTTGATCTACCGCTACGCCGCCGACCGCCTCGGCCCGAACCTCGCCCGCCGCGTCTCCCCCTACCGCGCCGGCTACACGGTTAGGGAGAGGCGCGAGATAGAGGGTAGGCTGTTCCGGGGCGAGCTGCTCGGCGTCGTCTCGACGAACGCCCTGGAGTTAGGGGTGGACGTGGGCTCCCTGGACGCGGTGGTGTGCTGCGGCTACCCGGGGAGCGTGGCGTCCATCTGGCAGCAGTGGGGACGGGCTGGGCGCGGCAAGGAGCCTTCGCTCGCCGTGTACATCGCCGGGCGGGACTCGCTGGACCAGTACCTCTATGAGAACCCGAAGAAGGTCCTCGGGCGCAGGGTCGAGGCGGCGCGCCTCACGCTGGAGAACCCGTACATCCTCGGCCCCCACCTGCTCGCCGCCGCCCACGAGTCGCCGCTCGAAGAGGCCGACGAGCGGTACTTCGGGTTCGCCTACCCGCAGGTGGTGGAGGGGTTGGTGGAGTCCGGGGCACTGGTCGAGAGCGGGGGGAGGCTGCACTACGTCGGGGGCGACAGCCCGGCGCGCAACATCTCGCTGCGCTCGGCGGACGCGGGGGCGGTGCTGGTGGCGGACGGGGAGGGGGAGGTGATCGGGTCGGTCGAATCGCGCCGCGCCCCGATGGAGCTGCACCCGGGAGCTACCTACCTGCACCGCGGTCGCGCCTACGAGGTCGAGGACCTGAACCTGCCGGCGCACAGCGCCCGCGTCCGGCGCGTCCCGAACCGCTACTACACGAAGGTCAGGATGGAGACGGACGTGGAAGTCCTGGAGGAGTTGAGGGAACGCGACCTCGCGAACGGGGCGACTTTGCGCTGGGGCCGGGTACGCACGACGGACGTCGTCACGTTTTACAAGAAGGTGCAGGTCTCCGACGGGCGCGAGGTGGGGGTCTTCCCGCTGGACCTGCCGCCGACGGAGTTCGAGACGCGGGCGTTCTGGGTCACGCTGCCGCCCGTCCCGCCGCCGCCGGGGGGGGAGCGGCCGAGCTTCGTGGAGTTCCTGGGGGCGCTGCACGCGGCGGAGCACGCGATGATCGGGCTGTTGCCCCTGTTCGCGATGTGCGATCGCGGGGACATCGGGGGGCTCTCGGTCGCCGTGCATCGCGAAACACGCCTCCCCACGGTCTTCGTTTACGACGGCTATCCGGGCGGCGTCGGCATCTCCGAGCGCGGCTACGAAGCCTTCGAGGAGCTCGCCCGCGACACCCTGGGCGTGCTCGCGCGCTGCCCGTGCAAGGATGGCTGCCCGGCGTGCGTCCAGTCCCCCAAGTGCGGCAACTGGAACGAACCGTTGAGCAAGGCGGGGTCGGTCAACGTGCTGCGTTACCTGCTCGGCCAGACGCGCCGCCACCCGGCGCTATAGCGGCGCTTGAACCGGAGGGTCTACGTCGCGGTAGTCGGGTCTGGCGAGGCGGCGGGGAAGCTTTACCAGCAGGCGCGCGAGGTCGGGCGGCTCGTCGCCGAGAGAGGCGGGGTCGTGGTCTGCGGCGGGCTTGCGGGCGTGATGGAGGC